>NZ_CEYNTP010000005.1:0-29544 GCF_982873095.1 Lentiprolixibacter sp.
TAAGGAATTAGAGGTTTGGATACAGGCAAGGCAATTAGTCAAAAAAATATATCTAATGACCAGGAATTTTCCAAAGTCCGAGCAGTTTGCCCTTACTTCACAAATTCGTAGGTGCGTTATTTCCGTTTCCTCAAATATTGCGGAAGGCTGCGGACGAAGGAGTTCTAATGAGACCATACATTTTTTATATATGGCCAGAGGCTCCCTTTATGAATTGGAAACGCAGTTGATTTTGGCTGAAGATTTGCAATACCTTTCAAAAAAACATAATGCAATTCATGTAGAAATTGAAAAGGCAAAGAAACTTTTAAACGGATTTATCAATTACTTCAAAAATCAATAATTAAGGACAACCAACAACCAACAACTGTCTGCCAACAACCGGCATTCACCTCAACTAATGGCTAACAACCAAGAACCAAATACCAACAACCCACCTCGCCACCTCAAACTAAGCGGGCTGGAGCCCCTGGTCGTAACTCCCGAAAGTAATTTTATAAATGTAGGGGAACGCACCAACGTATCGGGCTCACGAAAATTCCTGCGCCTGATTAAGGAAGGCAATTATACTGAGGCACTGGAAATTGCCCGTCACCAGGTAGAAGGGGGTGCCCAGGTCATCGATGTAAATATGGACGATGGGCTGATAGATGGTAAGGAAGCCATGGTCCGGTTCCTCAACCTCCTTATGGCCGAGCCGGATATTGCACGGGTACCGATCATGATCGACAGCTCCAAATGGGAGATCATAGAAGCCGGGTTGCAGGTAGTTCAGGGAAAATGTGTGGTGAATTCTATAAGCCTGAAAGAAGGGGAAGAAGAATTCATACGTCAGGCCAAACGTATTCTGAGATACGGGGCTGCTGTAATTGTAATGGCCTTTGATGAGAAAGGTCAGGCCGACAATTACGATAGGCGCGTAGAAATCGCTGAAAGGTCGTATCACCTGCTTACTGATAAGGTCAAATTCCCTCCGGAAGATATCATCTTTGATCTTAACATCTTTCCTGTGGCTACGGGCATGGAAGAACATAAACGAAATGCCCTTGACTTCATAGAAGCTACGGCCTGGGTTAAGCAAAACCTGCCCCACTGCAGTGTTAGTGGTGGGGTGAGCAATGTCTCCTTTAGTTTTCGCGGGAATACGGTTGTCAGAGAAGCCATGCATTCTGTATTTCTTTATCATGCCATTAAAGCGGGTATGAATATGGGGATTGTAAACCCGGCTTTGCTGGAAGTGTATGATGATATTCCCAAAGACCTGCTGGAACATGTGGAGGATGTCATCCTGAACAGAAGGCCGGATGCGACAGAACGACTGCTGTCCTTTGCAGAAACTGTATCCGGGAAGTCCAGAGAAAAAAAGGCTGACCTGAGCTGGCGTGAAGCCCCGCTTCAGGACCGGATAACCAGGGCATTGGTAAAGGGGATCGACCAGTTCATCGAAGAAGACGTGGAAGAAGCCCGCCAAAGTGTAGAAAAACCCATTCAGGTCATCGAAGGGCATTTGATGCAGGGGATGAACGTAGTGGGCGACCTCTTTGGAAGCGGTAAAATGTTCTTGCCCCAGGTGGTAAAGTCTGCCCGGGTGATGAAAAAGGCGGTAGCCTATTTATTACCCTACATTGAGGAAGATAAGGACGAGCAGGCAAGGTCTTCCGGCAAGATACTCCTGGCTACGGTTAAAGGGGATGTGCACGATATCGGTAAGAATATCGTGAGTGTCGTCCTGGCATGTAATAACTATGAAATCGTAGACCTTGGCGTCATGGTACCTCCAGAGAAGATTTTGGAAAGTGCAAAACAGGAACAGGTGGATATGATTGGTCTCAGTGGATTGATCACACCCTCTCTGGACGAAATGGTTTTTATGGCCAGGGAGATGGAGCGACAACAATTTACGGTGCCACTGCTCATTGGCGGTGCAACCACCAGCAAGGCGCATACAGCGGTAAAGATTGCCCCGCATTACCAGGGCAGCGTAGTGCATGTGAACGATGCCTCCCGTGCCGTTACGGTGGTTGGGGACCTGCTGCAGGAGGAAACATCGGAGGGGTATAAAGCGCAAATCAGAAGGGAGTACGATGCCTTCAGAAAGAAATTCCTGGACCGCAGCAAGGTGAAAACCTATCTCAGCCTTGAAGCCGCCAGGGCCAACAAACTACAGCTTGAATGGACCCCTGATATCGTCAGAAAACCGGTAAAACTTGGTATTCAGGTTTGGGATGAGATTGACCTGCGTCTCCTGGAACCCTATATCGACTGGACGCCCTTTTTCCGCAGTTGGGACCTGCATGGGAAGTTTCCTGCCATCCTCAAAGACCCCGTAGTCGGGGAGCAGGCAACAGAGCTATACACCGATGCGCGTGAAATGTTAGAACGGATAATTAGAAAAAAATGGTTAAAGGGAAAAGCAATTTTTGGCTTGTTCCCCGCCAACACCGTTGCTGAAGACGATATAGAGGTGACCCCATTAAAAGCATCCGGAAAGCCGAATCCCCAACAAACCGTGGTTTTTCACAGTTTACGGCAACAAACCGCCAAGAAAGCGGGGGTACCCAACCTGGCTCTGGCCGATTTCGTTGCTCCAAAGGAAAGCGGTTTACAGGATTATATCGGCTGTTTCTGTGTTACCACCGGATTCGGAACAGATGAAAAAGCTCGAGAATTTGAAGCAAAACACGACGATTACAATGCTATAATGTTAAAAGCCCTCGCCGATCGCCTGGCCGAGGCACTGGCAGAATACCTGCATGAAAAAGTTCGTCGGGAGTATTGGGGATATGCCAAAAACGAACAGCTGGACAATCAACAACGTATAGACGAACAGTATATCGGTATTCGCCCGGCACCAGGGTATCCGGCCTGTCCGGACCACCTGGAGAAAAAGACCATCTGGCAGCTACTGCAAGTGGAAGAAAAGATCGGGGTACGCCTTACAGAGAACCTTGCCATGTGGCCGGCAGCCAGTGTAAGTGGGTACTATTTCGCCCATCCGGAGGCCAAATACTTTGGACTGGGAAAAATTAAGGAAGACCAACTGGCAGATTATGCCGAACGGAAAGGGATCCCCCTGGAAACTGCGCGTAAATGGCTTGCGCCTAACCTTGCAGCATCTGAATCTTAATGAAAAATAGTACATTGTTTATATGAAGGTGACAGACCATATCAAGGCGGCAAAAGGGGAAACCCTGTTTTCCTTTGAGATTATCCCTCCGGTAAAAGGGCATAATATCAAAGAGCTATATGACAATATTGATCCCCTGATGGAGTTCAAGCCTCCCTTTATTGATGTGACTACCTCCCGGGAGGAATATGTGTATATCGACCGTAACGGTCTCCTGGATAAGAAGCTTACCCGAATGCGGCCCGGAACCGTAGGGATATGTGCCTCAATAAAGCATAAATACGATGTGGATACCGTACCTCATGTACTCTGCGGCGGTTTTACCAAGGAAGAAACCGAGTACCTCCTGGTAGATTGCCACTATCTGGGGATAGACAACATCATGGCTTTAAGAGGGGATGCCATGAAGGATGAAAAGTATTTTGAACCCTCCGAAGGGGGCCATGAATACGCCTCGGATCTGGTAAAGCAAATTGCCGACCTCAATCATGGCAGGTACCTTCATGAAGTGATCGAAACTGAAGACTGTGCCGATTTTTGTATAGGTGTCGCGGGGTATCCGGAAAAGCACATGGAGGCCCCTTCGCTGCAAACCGACCTGAAATGGCTGAAATACAAGATCGAATTGGGGGCACATTACGTGGTTACCCAAATGTTTTTTGACAATCAGAAATATTTTGATTTTGTCAAGGCAGCCAGGGATATAGGTATCGACGTTCCCATCATACCGGGCATCAAGCCTATCGCCATTAAAAAACACCTGCAATTATTGCCACAGGTCTTCCGGATCGACCTCCCCCAGGACCTGATCGACGCTGTGGAGGCCTGCAAGGATAATAAAGCTGTTCGACAAGTAGGAGTAGAATGGGCCATTGAACAATCCAAAGCACTCAAGGCTGCCGGGGTACCCGTACTGCACTATTATTCTATGGGAAAGTCCTCAAATATCAAGGCCATTGCCGAAGCTGTTTTTTAATCAAGCCTTTGTTTTTTGCTAATTTTACCCCAGATGAACAGGAAAGTTTGTTTCGGGTTCCTGCTGTGTTCCCTGTTGGTTTACTCCCAAAATGAAGGGCCATCCCCGGTGTACGTCCTCGACGCCAATCCGTTCTACGGTTCCATCCTCCTGCACAATACAGACATTTCCCACCTTATCCAACAGCATCCCACCGGGCTGATCCTTGGGCTAAGCAAAAAGACCTTTGGCCACGAGGAATGGGAACAGGAATTCAGCTACCCGGATACCGGTTTTTCTTTTATCTACCAGGACATGAAAACTTCTACCCTGGGGGAAAATTTTGGGATTTACGGGCACTATAACTTTTATTTTTTAAAACGGGCCCTGCAGTTTCGGATTGGACAGGGGATTGCTTACAATACAAATCCGTATGATAAGAACCGCAATTTCAGAGGGAATGCCTATGGGTCTCATCTGATGAGCTCTACCTACCTCATGCTGAACTATTACAGGGAAAATCTGTTCAGGAAGCTGGGGGTTAGGGCTGGGATTTCGCTGGTGCATTATTCCAATGCCAATGTCAGGGCCCCTAACACCTCAACGAACACCTTCGCCTTTAATGCTGGAATTGTCTACCGGATAGGTGAAAATACCCCTTTTGTGGTCCGGGAAAAAGCAGAGGGTGAAGCATTTGCCGAACCATTGCGATACAACCTGGCCTTTCGCACAGGGATCAATGAAAGTGATGTTATCAATTCCGGGCAGTTTCCTTTCTATATCCTTTCTGCATACGTGGACAAACGATTTAACAGAAAGAGCGCCCTGCAGCTTGGGGTAGATGTCTTTTTCTCCAACTTCCTAAAAGAACTTATCAGGTTCCAGGCCATTTCCTTTCCCGAGCTGGATGTGCAGGAAGATGATGACTACAAACGTGTGGGGCTGTTTTTTGGACATGAACTTTTTGTGAACAAAATGAGTGTGGTCACACAATTGGGGTACTATCTGTATTACCCCTTTGATTTTGAAGGGCGGGTCTATAACCGTATCGGCATAAAAAGGTATTTCGGGTCAAAGTGGTACGGGGCCATTACCCTGAAATCCCATGCGGCTGCGGCTGAAGCTATTGAATTTGGAGTAGGAATACGATTATGAGAATAAACAAGAATTTTACACTTGTTCTGCTACTTGGCCTCGGCACATTTTTGCTGGGATGTCGGGGGGAAAAGGTGATCGACTGCTTCCAGGCCAGTGGTGATCTTGTACGGGATGAGGTATCCGTTCCGGGCTTTACAAGGATTACAGTTTTTGAGAACGTCACACTCGTGCTTAGACAGGGACCGGAGCAAAGGGTAGAAATAGAGACCGGGGAATTTTTAAGGCCAGAAGTGAGTGCGAAAGTGGAAGGCGAAACCCTTGTGATCAAAGACACCAACGACTGCAATTTTTTCAGGGATTACGGGACAACTACAGTTTATGTCACTGCTCCGGATATTCAGGTGTTACGAAGCAGCACCGGCTTTCCGATTCGTAGTGAAGGCGTGCTGGCTTACGATTCCCTTTCACTGATCTCAGAAAGTTTTAATGATCCGGAGGCGGAGACCACAGACGGGTCGTTTGACCTGGAGGTAGCCACTGAAAACCTGAGTGTTCTGGCTAACGGAATTGCTTATTTCCAGCTAAGGGGAACAACGGAAAATCTGAATATAACCATTGCTGCCGGGGACAGCAGGGTGGAGGCTGAGAACCTCGTGGCAGAGAATGTAAGCCTGAATCACAGGGGAACGAACAATATTCGCGTTAACCCCCAGGAGTCGCTTACTGGTGTGATCCGCGGAACCGGGGACGTGGTAAGTTTTAACCGACCAACCCTGGTGGATGTTGAGGAGCTTTACAGGGGACGCCTGATCTTTAAAGACTAATATCCGGAATATGAGGTTGTCAGGGTTGGATCGAGTAATAAAATGGCTTACGAAACGTAAAATTACGTGGAATAAGACGCCCAACAAACAACAATCAACCAACAACCAACTACAAGCAACCATTGATCATCTCTCCGAACTGGTCGATCAAAAGCTCATCCCGGGGATAGCTATCTCTATTTATCGCGGAGAACAGCCCCTGGTTCACCGGGGTTTTGGCTATGCGGACCTTGAGAAAAGGGTCCCGGTAACGCCAGAAAGAACACTGTTCCGGGCAGCCAGCGTATCCAAGCCCATTACTGCATGTGCCCTGGCCAGCCTGGTGGCAGCAGGACATATAAAACTCGAGGCCTCTATTTATGAATATGTCCCTTACTTTCCAAAGAAAAAGTATGACTTTACCGTCAAACAACTAGCGGCACATACGGCGGGTATCCGGGGATATAGGGGCAAGGAGTACGCATTTAACGAACCTTATACGATACGGGACAGTTTGCAGGTTTTCCAGGAGGATCCCCTGTTGTTTAAACCAGGCACCGAGTTTCACTATAATAGCTATGGCTATGTACTCTTATCACTGGCCATGCAGGAAGCTGCCGCGATGCCCTTCGCTGACTATGTACGTGAAAAGGTGCTGATACCCCTGGAAATGACCAATACACGCCCAGATAACCCAAACACCATCAATCAACAAAGAGCCTCCTTTTACACCAAACGGTCTAACGGCTTCCGAAGAGCGACCCCGGTGGATAATCGCTATAAACTTGCAGGAGGCGGTTACCTGACTACTACAACGGACATGATAAGACTGGGACAAGCCATCCTTGAAAAACGCTTTTATCCCAGAGAAATGTCCGCAATACTCGAGGCACAGGAGATAAATGGCAAAAGTACCTACTACGGTCTGGGCTGGGAGGTGAGTGAGGACGCTAAAGGAAGACCGTATTTTGGCCATATCGGAAATCAGGTAGGGGGCTATAGTTATTTCAGGATCTTTCCGGACAGTGGTTTAATTGTCGCTGCCCTGGTTAATTGTACCGCACCCAAAATTCAGGAACTTTTGGATGGGATTGTAGAGGAATTTCAAGCCGACTAGCGAAGTCTGGAAATTTCCGAAGCTTTTGTATTTTTAAGTATTCCAATACGCCCATCCCCATGAAAAGATACCTGGCTGTTTTCATTGCTCTATTTGTTTGGATGTTAGGCTGTACCCTTGAATCCCGTTATGGTTTGCCCAACGATGAACTGGTTGCTGTAGAAATCCTTGGGACCTGGAAGGGTGCCGATGATGATGACAAGGTTAGGATCGAAACCTTAAGCGAAAAACAATATCGATTGATTCTTCAGGATACCATAATACTTAATGCCTATATCAAAACAATTAAGAACCGTCATATCCTGGACATCTTTGTACGGGAAAATGAAGAAGAGATGCATATGTTTTACGGGCTCGAAATGTATGGGGATTCCTTGAAATTCTGGGAGGTAAACGACAAGTTAAACCAGGAGGATTTTGAATCGGCCAAAGCCCTGCACAGCTTTTTTAAGGCCAATATCGAACGGGAGGATTTTTTGAAAGAAGGAACGGTTTTATACAGGGAAGTGGAGTAAAATAAGCAGCTGCACCATTTAATTTGGCTAAATCATGATTAGACAGGCTTTCCTATCTTTATAGGAAATCCATTAACCATGAGTAGACTGCACCCTTATCTCTTAATTTGCCTTTTCTTAGTTGCATTTACCAATCAGGCACAAACGGCCGCAGAACTGCAGGATTGGGCAGATAAGGCTGCACGGGAATCCTTCCCTATGCTAAAAGAATTGCTCAGTATCCCGAACGACGCCTTCTATCCTGAAGACATCGAAAAAAATGTACAGTGGTGTGAAAAGGCGTTCACAGAACGAAATTTTTCCACCCAACGTATCGAAACGCAAGGGGCGCCGCTTCTCCTGGCAACACGTAACCATACCGGGGCCGAAAAGACCGTATTGATTTACCTGCAACTGGACGGGCAGCCGGTAGACAGCACCCGCTGGTTCCAGGAGAGTCCTTATCTCCCTGCACTGAAACTGCGGAACCAGGAGCGGGAATGGTATGAAATCCCCTGGGACCGTGTAGTCAACTACAAGGATGACTGGCGGATATTCGCCCGATCTGCCAGCGATGCCAAAGGCCCCGTAGCTATGTTCCTGGCTGCATTAGACGGGGCTAAGACGCATGGTATTGTTCCTAATTACAACCTTAAAGTGATCATGGATTTCGAGGAAGAATTGGGTTCTCCCCATCTCCCGCAAGCAGTTACAGAAAATGCAGCGCTCCTGAAAGCGGATATGCTTCTCATCTTTGATGGGCCAAGGCATATCACTAACAAACCTACCCTTACTTTTGGGGCTCGTGGAATAGCTACCATCACGCTGACCACTTATGGACCTGTTGTACCCCAGCACAGTGGCCATTTCGGGAATTATGCCCCGAATCCGGCATTGCGGTTGTCCAGACTTCTCGCCAGCATGAAGGATGAGGAAGGAAGGGTCCTCATCCCCGGTTTTTACGATGGGATCTCAATCGACACTGAAACCGAGGCTATCCTTAAGGCGGTACCAGATAATGAGGGACAGATCAAAAAACGACTGCAGATCGCCGAAACCGACAAGGTAGGTAAGTATTACCAGGAAGCTATACAGTATCCCTCCCTGAATATCCGAGGGATGCAGTCCGGTTGGATTGATGAAAAGGTACGGACCATCATCCCCGGATGGGCCCGGGCAGAAATTGATGTTAGGCTTGTCCTCGAAAGCGATCCCCAAAGGTTGTTGGACCTTATTAAATCCCATATCGGGAAGCAAGGATATTACGTCATTGACCGGGAACCTACCGAACAGGAACGCCTTTCCTATCCCAGGATCGCCACCTTTACCTCAGAGATCTCCTATCAGTCGTTCCGCACACCATTTGATTCTGAAGTGGGCCTGTGGCTGACCAAAGCCATGAAACGTGCATTCGGGGAAGATCCCATAAGGATCCGAATGAGCGGAGGTTCAATCCCCATTTCTCCTTTTGTCAATACCCTCGGGATTCCGGCGGTAACCGTACCTACTGTAAACCGGGATAACAACCAGCACAGTCCTAATGAAAACCTGAGGATTGGAAATTACCGGGAAGGCATCAAGACCATGATGTCCATCCTTTCAGAAAAATTGTAATTGCTTTAGTCCCCTGTCAGGTCGGTAAACAGCGTCTCCAGGTTCTTGTTTTTCCGGCTGAGTTGTAGTGTTTTCAATTGGTGGTCATGTGCAAAATCAAAGACCGCCGGCCGCATATCTTTAGGGGTGCTGAAGGTGATTTCATAGACAAATCCCCCCGTATTTTTTACGCTGCTTACATGTGGAAGTTTTTGCAGAAAGGCTTCTTCCACGCGGTAATCAAACTCCACTTCTATGATCTGTTCCCCTTTTTCCCTGAGTTCTGCAAGGGCGGCATCGGCTACAAGTTTGCCTTTATTGATGATCAGGACGCGGTCACACAAAGCCTCGACCTCTTTCATGATATGGGAAGAAAGCAGGATGGTTTTGGTACGGGCCAGTTTTCGTATCAGTCTCCTGATTTCCTGCAGCTGGTTGGGGTCCAGTCCGGTGGTAGGTTCATCCAGGATTAAGACCTCAGGATCATGCAAAATGGCAGCGGCAAGGCCAACCCGTTGCCTGTACCCTTTGGAAAGCTGCCCGATTTTCTTATGCGCCTCAGGGCCCAGGCCGGTTTCTTCAACAACAGTGTCTATGCGTGCTTTATCCACGCCATAAACTTCGGCGTTAAAGGCAAGGTACTCTTTCACATAGAGGTCCAGATATAGCGGATTGTGTTCCGGGAGATAGCCAATACTTTGCTGTACTTTACGTTCTTCCGATCGTACGTCATAACCATTGACCTGTGCCTCCCCTGCATGGGCCTTACTATAGGTAGTGAGGATTTTCATCAAGGTGGATTTCCCTGCTCCGTTAGGGCCAAGAAAGCCTGCAATTTCACCTTTTTTAACCTTAAAGGTGATATCGTCCAGGGCCAGTTGCTCCCCGTAATACTTGGAAATTCCTGTTACCTGTATGGACATCGGCTCAATTTTAGGGTAAAAATACACAAAAGGATATTCTCCGGGCTGGAAAATATTCGGTGTTTCTCTCCGCCTTACATAGTGATTTGCTGCTGGTGGAATGCAAAATTCCTAACAGGTGAAGAATATCAATTCAGTTTCCGCAAAGAATTTGCTCAAATCGCTTTTTTTTTCAAAAAGCAGTGCCGAGCCTTTGATATTTACAGATAATAATTACCTTAGCCGGGTAAATGCAGTATATGACACGCAATTATTTCTGGAACGGGTTTTATTTTTACTTCTTCGCACAGAGAGGTACGGGACAGTTTTAGGTAATTGTAATTGATATAAAAAATTGAGGTCCCGTTGCTACGACGGGACTTTTTTTTGAGCAAAATTTTAATTGATTTGCCACTAAAAATAGCCATACAGGGAATACGGGGTTCCAACCACCACCAGGTGGCCCGCGAATATTTTGGGGAGGATATTTCACTGGTGGAATGCCTTACCTTCCACGGCTTAGTAGACCAATTACTACAAAAAAAGGCCGATAAGGGGGTCATGGCAATAGAAAATTCCATAGCAGGGTCTATCATCCCGAATTACGCTCTGGTATATCAGAACAACCTGCACATTATTGGGGAACATTACCTCAATATCCACCACCACCTGATGTGCCTTGATGGTCAATCCCTTGAGGAGATCAGGGAAGTGCGCTCCCACCCCATGGCGTTGTTGCAATGCCGGGAGTACCTGAAAACCAAGCCCCATATCAAAATGGTAGAGGATTTTGACACCGCAGAAACAGCGCGTCAGATCCAGGAAAAGAAATTAAAAGGAATAGCTGCCATCGCACCGAAAGTCGCAGCCGACTTATACGGTCTTGAGATCTTGGCATCGGATATTCAGACCATTAAGAACAATGCCACGCGCTTTATCGTGATCAAGACTAAAAATAAGGCGCTTCCTGAGGAGGAAATCAACAAGGCCTCTATGCGCTTTATAACAGACCATAAGCGTGGGAGCCTGGCAACCGTGCTGAACGTGATGAGCGATTGTAATCTCAATCTTACCAAGATTCAATCCCTTCCGATCATTGAAACCCCCTGGAAGTATGCATTTTTTGTGGATGTAACCTTTGAAAAATTCGAGCATTTCGCCAAGGCCAAATCCCTGCTCAATATTATGTCAGAGGATTTCAAGGTATTGGGGGAATATAAAAACGCCATGTTGTGATACGAACCGCAGACCGTTTACATACCGTTGAGGAATATTACTTCTCCCGAAAGCTAAGGGAAGTGAGGGAGCTATTGGCCCAGGGGCGCCCGGTTATCAATATGGGTATTGGGAGTCCGGACCTGGCGCCTTCAGATGCGGTTATTGCCTCCCTGAAGGATTCGGTTGTTGAAGCCGGGGCCCATCAGTATCAGAGTTACCAGGGGCTTCCGGAACTTCGCAAAACCATTGGGCAATTTTACCTAAACAAATTTGGGGTCACCGTTGATCCAAGTGAAGAAATCCTACCCCTGATGGGATCCAAGGAAGGGATTATGCATATTAGCATGGCCTTTCTTAACAAGGGGGATGAGGTCCTTATCCCCAATCCGGGTTATCCTACCTATGGGGCAGTAACCAAGCTTGTTGGGGGCAACCCAAGGTATTACCACCTTTCAGGAAACCAGGGATGGTTCCCTGATCTTGATGCATTGGAGAATGAAGACCTCACAAAAGCAAAATTGATGTGGGTAAGCTATCCCCACATGCCAACAGGGGCAACAGCCTCAAAGGCCCAATTGGAACAGCTGGTCCGCTTTGCAGCACGCCACAACATTTTGTTGGTAAATGACAATCCCTACAGCTTTGTACTAAGTAAAAATCCTGTTAGTATCCTCAGTATCTCAGGGGCAGGAGAGAACACCCTGGAACTCAATTCCCTTAGCAAGACCTTTAATATGGCCGGCTGGCGCGTGGGTATGGTCCTCGGCAACGGGGAGCTAATTAAGGCGGTCCTTAAGGTGAAGAGCAACATGGACTCCGGTATGTTCTACGGGATACAAAAAGGGGCCATCGCGGCGCTGAACAGTGGTGAGGAATGGTTCGACCACCTGGATAGGATCTACCAATGCAGAAGGAACCTTATGTTTGAGGTTGCTGATAAATTAGGCTGTACCTATGATAGGAATTCAGTGGGCATGTTTGTATGGTGCAAACTCCCGTCAGGTGCTCCCAAAGCAGAGGATTTTATAGACAGGATCCTCTACGAAAAAGATATATTCATCGCGCCAGGCACTGTATTTGGCAGTAATGGGGAAGGGTATGTTCGGCTCTCCCTTTGCGTAAAAAAAGATAAAATTGAAGAAGCCCTCCAGCGACTGGAAGGGTTTAATCCACTGGGATGATCTAATATTATGAAGGTAGTAGCTATTGGAATCGGGTTAATTGGGGGCTCCCTCGCCAGGGATATCCGGGATAAGTTTCCGGAAGCCCGTATCCTGGGCAGGGATACGAATCCCTCCCATCTCAGGGAAGCCCTGGATTTAGGTTGGATAGATGCTGTTGGGGAAGATGCTGATCTGGGGAATGCTGATTTGGTTATCCTGAGTATCCCGGTTGATGCTACCCTGGAGGAGCTGCCCGGAATCCTGGACAAAGTTGGGGAACAAACACTGGTTGTGGATGCAGGATCTACAAAAGTGGCCATATGCCAATGTGTGGAGGGACATGTAAACCGGAGGAATTTCCTGGCCTGCCACCCGATAGCGGGTACTGAATTTTCTGGTCCTTCAGCAGCTCTTAAAGGGCTGTTCGAAGGGAAGACGAATATCATCTGTGAAGTAGAGAAAACCGCCTTTAAGTTACAGGAACGGGGACTGGAGTTATTTCGGCAACTGGGTATGCGGATCCGCTATATGAACCCGGAAGCCCACGATAAGCACATCGCCTATGTGAGTCATCTTTCCCACATCAGTTCCTTTATGCTCGGTAAAACCGTCATCGAAAAGGAAAAGAACGAGCGGGACATATTCGATATGGCCGGGAGTGGATTTGAAAGCACAGTAAGGCTCGCTAAAAGCTCCCCTGCCATGTGGACTCCGATTTTTCAACAGAATCGCGATAATGTGATAGAAACACTCGAAGAATACATTCAGAACCTCGAGCAGTTTAAGCTCAAGCTTCAAAAAGAAGATTACAACGGTATTTATTCCGAAATGGATAATACCAACAGGATAAAATCAATTTTAAAAGGGATACCCCTAAATAAATCGTAATAAGAGAACAATGGAGAATACCAAAGAACTGAGAACCTGGCTGGATGATATGCAATTGCCGCACCCCCTTGTGATAGCCGGACCTTGCAGTGCAGAAACCGAAGAGCAGGTGTTGAATATTGCACATGAGCTGAAGGATACGGATGTGAATTACTACAGGGCAGGGATCTGGAAACCCCGTACCCGTCCCGGGAATTTTGAAGGGGTGGGGGCCATTGGCCTTAAATGGCTGCAGAAGGTCAAAAAGGAAACAGGCCTTAAAACCGCTACCGAAGTAGCAAATAAAACACATGTTGACCTGGCCCTTGAGCACGATGTGGACTTGCTTTGGATTGGAGCGCGCTCTACGGTTAGCCCATTTATAGTACAGGAAATTGCCGATGCCCTAAAGGGTACGGACAAGATTGTGCTGGTTAAAAACCCGGTAAATCCGGACCTCTCCCTCTGGCTGGGGGCAGTGGAACGCCTGCAGAAGGCGGATATTAAAAAGCTCGGGGTTATCCACAGGGGGTTTTCTTCCTACCGTAAGACAAAATACCGGAACATCCCGGAATGGCAGCTTGCGATTGAGCTGCAAACTAAGTTCCCGGACTTGCCGCTAATTAATGACCCTTCACATATCTGTGGTACACGGGACCTGATTTTTGATGTTTCCCAAACAGCACTGGACCTGAATTATGACGGACTGATGATAGAAACCCATATCGACCCCGATAATGCCTGGAGCGATGCTGCCCAGCAGGTCACTCCTAAAACACTCGTTCAGATTATGAAAGACCTCAGGATCAGAAAGGTAACCGATCAGGAAGCGGAATACAGGAGCAAACTAGGCAATTTAAGGGCCCAGATAGATGTAATCGATAACCAGTTGATCGATATTCTCGGAAAACGCATGGAGGTTTCCGATGAAATTGGTCAGTTGAAGAAAAAACGGAATGTGGCTGTATTACAAACCAATCGTTGGAATGCCATCCTGGGCAAGATGATTCTGGAAGGCGAAACCAAAGGGTTAAGCGAAGAATTTGTACTCCGGATGTTTAAAGCCATTCACCAGGAATCCATCAATCACCAGGAAAAGATTATCAATTCCTGAGGCCGTTTGGCCGTTTATAAATTTATCCCCCTTAAAAAAGGGGGATTTTTTTGTCAAAACTGTAACAAATTATAATCGAAAAGGTCTTTAGAGGGTAACCTGATAAACAAGACAAATGAAAAAAATACTCACGCTCTGCCTGCTGATGATTGCTTCAGGCGGCTTCGCACAGCGAATTGTAGACAAAGAAGTAGGGGAATTCCATACGATCAAGGTGTTCGACCTGATTGAGGTGAACCTCATAAAGTCTGACGAGAACCGCATCCTGATCAAAGGCGATAATGTTGACGACATCAAGTTCGCAAACAAAGATGGTGTACTGAAACTAAGAATGCAGTTTGAGAAAAAATTCCAGGGAGAGGATACGTTTATTGAAGTCTATTATACCGGTTTGGACGTGATCGATGGGAACGAAGGTGCCAAAATTGTTTGTAACGAAACCGTGGAACAGGACCGCATTGAATTGCGCACCCAGGAAGGGGCACAGATACGCATCGGGATGGAGGTAGAAAATGTTGACATCCGCGCAGTGACCGGGGGTATTATAGAGGCATCCGGCAGGGCTACCAATCAGTATGTGGTGCTAAATACCGGGGGGATTTTTGAAGGCAAAGAACTCAGGACAGAAGCTGCAAGTATAAAGGTTTCTGCCGGAGGTGAAGCAGAGCTTTTTGCCTCGGAAAAAGTAGATATAAATGTTCGTGCCGGCGGGGATGTCTATGTGTATGGAAGTCCCAAAGAAGTGAATAAAAACACCTTTGCAGGGGGAAGAATTTATATTCAGGATTAGCTGCATTTTAAGTTGAAGTGAAAAAAAACCTGGCACATTGGCCAGGTTTTTTTATATGTAGTTATTCCCTTATTTCCTGAATATATAACGGGTAATAAAGATCCCTTGTCCGTCACCCTTACCCCCATCGCTTTCCACAGCACTGGTCACAAAGGCTAGTTCCCATCCGTTGGCAACCATATCATTGATCATAGAAGACAATAAAGCATCATTGGCGGCAATATTCTGGAAACGGATCCCGCCCAGGTTAAAGAAGTTCAAAAGCTTGGTTTCTTCAAAATTCTTTACCCGGATATCACCACGTTTGGATTTATTTCGGGTATTGTCTTCTTCGGTTTGTACACTGGTGTATTCCTTGTAATCTTTGTCCTCATTCGCGTTTACGATCCGCGAACGGCCCAAACCGTTGGGTACAATAGACTCCACACTGGTAATTACTTTGTACTGTTGTGCCTGCATTTCAAAGGAAGCTGCCAGACACACAAACAGGATGATCAGGATTTTCTTCATAATGATTTTTGTTTTGTTGATTTGATTTCTACTATCAAAGTTAACTGTATGTGTAAAGTATTATTGTTTCTTTGCAGAAGAGTTTTTAACAACTATGCGCGGTACGGTATATAAATCCACAGGAAGCTGGTACCTGGTTAAAACCCAGGAAGGCGAGTTATACAATTGCCGGATCAAGGGTAAATTCCGTATCCGGGGGATTAAGAGTACCAATCCGGTAGCTGTAGGTGACCGGGTGGAGTTTCATGTAGAGGAGATAGGTGATGAGACGGTAGGGATCATTTCCGAGATCGAAGACCGCAAGAATTATATCGTCCGCAAATCCGTAAAGCTCTCCAAGCAGATCCACATAATCGCCGCCAATATTGATCAGGTTTTTTTACTGATTACGATCAGGGAACCCAAAACCTATACGATTTTTATCGACCGCTTTCTGGCTACGGCCGAAGCATATGATATCCCGGCCGTATTATTGTTCAATAAGATCGATCTGTACGATGCGGAGGAACTGGGTGAGCTGCGCTATCTGATGGCCATCTATTCCGAAATCGGGTATACCTGCCTGGACATTTCCGCCAAAACTGGTAAAAACCTGGATCGCGTTGCGGACCTGATGACAGGAAAGACCAGCGTTTTTGCCGGCTACTCCGGGGTGGGCAAGTCTACCCTGATCAATTATGTGGCCCCTGAACTCAACCTGAGGACTTCCGAGATTTCCGAACAGCATATGCAGGGACAGCACACCACTACCTTTGCCCAGATGTACGATCTTGAGATAGGCGGTAGGATCATTGATACCCCCGGTATACGAGGATTTGGTATGGTGGATATGGACAAAGATGAAATAGGGGACTATTTTCCGGAATTACTGGCCTTAAAAGCAGATTGCAAGTTTAATAATTGCCTGCATTTGGACGAACCCAAATGTGCGGTAAAGGCAGCCCTGGAAAGGGATGAGATCTCCTGGAGCAGGTACCGCAGTTATGTTCAAATGGTCACCGGGGAAGAAGACACCTACCGAATGGATAATTACGAAGGCGAATGAGGGTTGTATTACAAAGGGTGACCAGGGCAAGTGTAACGGTTGAAGGAAAAATAGCGGGTGCTATCGGTACTGGCTTGCTCGTTTTGCTTGGGATAGAAGATGCAGATACCCGGGAAGACATTGTCTGGCTCTCACGAAAGATTGTCAACCTGAGGATTTTTAATGACGAACAAGGGGTGATGAACCGGTCCTTGCTGGAAGTAGCAGGCGAAGCTTTGGTGGTAAGTCAGTTTACATTGCATGCCAATACTAAAAAGGGCAACCGGCCATCTTACATCCGGGCTTCCAAACCCGAAGTAGCCATCCCTATGTACGAGACCTTTAAGGAGCAGTTGGCTGCTGATCTTGGGAAACCTGTAAGTTCGGGGATATTTGGAGCCGATATGAAGGTTGAATTGCTCAATGACGGACCGGTAACGATTTTTATAGATACAAAAAACAAGGAAATATGAACATTCAAAATGCGCAGCTCGCGGTAGATGAGTGGATCAAGAGCCATGGCGTTCGTTACTTTAACGAGCTCACCAACATGGCGCAGCTCACGGAGGAAGTAGGTGAAGTGGCCCGTATAATCGCAAGGCGGTATGGGGAGCAAAGTGAAAAGGAATCAGATAAGGCCAAGGATCTAGGTGAAGAGCTGGCCGATGTACTTTTTGTAGTATTATGCCTGGCCAATCAAACCGGGATCAATCTTCAGGAAGCCTTTGACCACAAACTTAAGCTAAAAGCCCAACGAGATCACGATAGGCACCAGCGCAACACCAAACTCAAATAATTGTAAATTCGTTGAACGGGTAGTACACCAGTCTTCAACCTTAACAAAAAGTCACAACATTTGAGGCTATCACTTTCAGCACCACCCAATCAGCCGATAACTGGCCATGTTCAGATCACCGGAAGCAAAAGCGAATCCAACCGTCTGTTGCTCCTGCAAGCCCTCTATCCACAAATTTCCATAAGTAATCTATCCAATGCTGATGATGTGGTGGTCATGCAGAAGGGCCTGGAAAAGCAAAAGGGGGAAGTAGATATCCACCATGCCGGTACAGCCATGCGCTTCCTTACCGCCTATTTCGCCAGCAGGGAAGGCGCAGAAGTAAAGCTTACCGGTTCCCATCGCATGAAGGAACGCCCCATCGGTATACTTGTAGATGCACTGAGATCCCTGGGTGCTGACATTCATTACCTTGAAAACGAAGGTTACCCGCCATTGGAGATACGCGGTAGGTCTTTCCCAAGTAACAAGGTGCAGTTGCCAGCAGACATAAGCAGTCAGTACATCTCCGCCCTTCTCCTTATTGCACCTTCTCTGGAAGAGGGACTGGAGGTGGAATTGAAGGGCAAGATCACTTCCCTTCCCTACATCAAGATGACTTTGAGCCTGCTGCAGGAGGTAGGGGTGCGCACTAATTTTTCGGGCCAGACCATCAAAGTGTATCCGGCCAGAGCATTGGAAGCTGCGAAAATCGTAGTAGAGTCGGATTGGAGTTCGGCTTCCTATTATTACAGTATAATTGCCCTTAGTCCGGTTGGTTCCGAGATCTCACTTACGGCTTACCGGCAGAAAAGCCTTCAGGGCGATAGTGTTTTGCAGGAGTTATATGCACCTTTTGGCGTCACCACTTCTTTTGATAAGCACAAAATGACCCTGAGAAAAACCGGGGAACCTGTAATAACCCATTTTGAGCAGGACCTGACCGAGGCCCCGGACCTGGCCCAGACCCTTGCCGTGAGTTGCTTTGGGTTGGGAATTTCCTGTACGCTAACCGGGCTGCATACCTTGAAGATCAAGGAAACAGACCGCCTGGAAGCCTTGAAGGAAGAACTGGGGAAATTAGGGGCTGATATAGCGGTAACTGTGGATTCCCTTTCCCTGCAGGTAAGAACACAGCTGCACTCAGGGGTATCGATAGACACTTATCACGATCACCGCATGGCTATGGCCTTCGCCCCGCTGGCGATGTGCACCTCGCTCATAATCAAAGATGCCGGGGTGGTTACCAAGTCCTACCCGGATTTCTGGTCAGACCTGAAGACCTTATCCTTTGACATTCAAGAGCTAGATTAGTATTTCTGCTGTATTTACTTGACAACCCCCCTCACCGGATCGTATATTTGCACCTTCAAAAAATTGAACTAAAACTACCCTATGAAACTATCTCACTTCAATTTTGAGTTGCCCAAAGATTTGCTTGCTGAATACCCTGCAGAAAACAGGGATGAATCCAAACTTATGGTCATCCACCGGGAAACTGGTAAAATAGAACACAAGATGTTCAAAGACCTGATCGATTATTTCGATGAGGGCGATGTGATGGTCATTAACAACACAAAGGTATTCCCTGCGAGACTTTATGGAAACAAAGAAAAAACAGGGGCCCGGATCGAGGTTTTCCTGCTCAGGGAACTAAATGAAGAGCAACGGCTCTGGGATGTCTTGGTGGATCCCGCAAGGAAGATCAGGATTGGGAATAAGCTGTACTTTGGTGAGGACGAAAGCCTGGTGGCTGAAGTGATTGACAATACTACTTCCAGGGGTAGGACCCTCCGATTTCTCTATGACGGATCCTATACCGATTTCAGGAGGAAACTACGTGAATTGGGGCAGACACCGCTACCCAAGTATATCAAACGGGATGTAGAGCCCGAGGATGAAGACAGATACCAGACCATTTATGCTAAGCATGAAGGCGCTGTAGCTGCACCAACAGCTGGCCTGCACTTTTCTAAGCACCTGCTCAAACGATTGGAAATCAAAGGCATCCACTTTGCGGAATTAACCCTTCATGTGGGACTGGGTACTTTTAACCCGGTAGAAGTGGAAGACCTCTCCAAGCATAAAATGGATAGTGAAGAACTCGTCATCGATGAACGTGCGACAGAAATTGTCAATGATGCAAAGAAAAACAAGAGAAAGGTTTGTGCAGTTGGGACCACGGTAATGCGGGGGCTTGAGAGTGCAGTATCTTCTGAGCGTACCCTCAACACCTTTGAGGGGTGGACGAACAAATTTATTTTCCCGCCTTACGAATTCAGCATTGCCAATGCGATGATCACGAATTTTCACCTGCCTAAATCAACCCTTTTGATGATGGTTTCTGCATTTGTTGGGCACGATCTGATGAAAAGGGCGTATAAGGAAGCCATCCTGGAACAATATCGGTTCTATTCCTACGGGGATGCGATGTTGATATTGTAAGGATTACAATACATAAGGATCCTGCCAGTCTCCTGTGAAGGCCCGGCAGGATTTTTTATATTAAGAGGAATGGAAGTCAAAAAGCGAGACATACGGGCACTGGATAAGCAGGAATTGCGGCAATTCTTCCTGGATAGGGGAGACCAGGCATTTCGGGGCAACCAGGTCTATGAATGGCTATGGCAAAAATCCGTGCACCGCTTTGAAGATATGACCAACATTTCCAAGGCAACCCGTGAACTGCTATCAGAACATTTTGTTATCAACCACATTGCTGTAGATCAGTTGCAACGCAGTTCCGATGGTACCATCAAGAATGCTATTCGCCTGCATGATGATTTGGTGGTGGAGTCTGTATTGATCCCCACAGAAACGCGATCCACAGCCTGTGTTTCCAGCCAGGTAGGGTGCAGCCTGGACTGTAAATTCTGTGCTACCGCACGCCTGAAGCGCATGCGCAACCTGAATCCAGACGAGATTTACGACCAGGTAGTAGCCATAGACCGGCAAAGCCGCCTCTACTATAACCGCCCCCTGAGCAATATCGTGTTCATGGGTATGGGTGAACCCTTGATGAATTACCGGAATGTCCTGAAGGCCATTGAGAAGATCACCTCCCCTGAAGGCCTGGGGATGTCACCAAAACGTATTACGGTTTCTACTTCCGGGGTTCCCAAGATCATTAAGAAAATGGCAGATGAGGGTGTGAAATTCAACCTGGCGGTGTCCCTGCATTCCGCCATTGATGCTACCCGCACAGGGATCATGCCGTTCAATGCCAAGATTCCGCTCGCAGAATTGCGCGGAGCATTGCAGTACTGGTATAGCAAGACAAAGAACAGGATAACTTACGAATATGTGGTTTGGGAAGGTGTAAACGACAAAGCAGAAGACATTCAGGCCCTGATCCGTTTTTGCAGGTTCGCCCCGGCCAAGGTCAACCTTATTGAGTATAACCCCATTGAAGACGGGGCATTTCGTCAGGCAGATCCCAGGGTGATCGATCAATATGTAAAGGCCCTTGAAAAAGCGGGAATTACCGTTACTATCCGGCGATCACGGGGACAGGATATCGATGCAGCCTGCGGACAGCTGGCAAATAAATCGAATTAAATTGGGAGGAACCCTAGGCGTATTTTACCTAATTTTACGCAACTAAAAAATCAGCCCCCCCGTTGAAGTGAAAATCGTAGCCCAAATAAAGGAACCTGTACTAAAGGAAATGGAACTTTTTGAACAAAAGTTCTATGAGTCCATGTCCTCTAAAGTGGCCTTGCTTAACAGGATTACCTATTACATCGTCAACAGAAAAGGCAAACAGATGCGCCCGATGTTTGTTTTTCTTTCCGCCAAATTGGTGAACGATGGGGAAGTTAATGAACGCACCTATCGTGGGGCTTCAGTAATCGAACTCATCCATACGGCCTCCCTGGTACATGATGACGTGGTGGACGACAGTAACAAGCGAAGGGGATTCTTCTCCATCAACGCCTTATGGAAAAACAAAATTGCCGTACTCGTGGGTGACTACCTGCTGTCAAAAGGCATGTTGCTCTCTGTGGAAAGCGGGGATTATGATTTGCTGAAAATAATCTCCATTGCCATCCGTGAGATCAGCGAGGGCGAATTGCTACAAATAGAAAAGGCACGGAGGCTCGATATTACCGAAGAAGTTTACTACGAAATTATCCGACAAAAAACAGCTACCCTTATCGCCGCTTGCTGTTCTCTGGGGGCGGCTTCCGTCAAGCCCGACTCCCCGCATGTAGAAACCTTTCGGGAGTTTGGTGAACTCTGTGGAATGGCCTTCCAGATTAAAGATGACCTCTTTGATTATGGGGAAGAACGCATAGGAAAACCCACCGGGATCGACATCAAGGAGCAGAAGATGACACTTCCGCTGATCTATGCCCTGAACAACTGTGAGAAAAAAGAACGAAAGTGGTTGATTAATTCGGTTAAAAACTACAACAGGGATAAAAAGCGTGTGAAGGAAGTCATCGCCTTTGTTAAGGAAAAGGGAGGCCTCCAGTATGCCGAAACCAAGATGCACGAATTCAAGGACCGGGCCCTTCAAATACTCGCACCCTATCCGCCATCACCCTATAAGGATGCCCTGCACCTTATGGTGGAATACGTAGTGGAACGCAAAAAGTAATTCCCATATCTTTACTTGTCTAGGTGTTGGGTATAGGATGCAAATTTTTTTTTCATCCAGGCAACCTTTCTTTTATTCATCCCGTCTATCCTAATAGAGCACAAATATGAATCCGTTGAAGATCATACCTCTCTATAAGAACGAAAAGCAGCTGATAAGCAAAGCCGCCTCCGGTAACAGCCGGGCACAGCGCTTCATCTACGAGCATTACGCCCCTAAGATGTTAAGTATTTGCCGGCAGTATATCAGGGATGTACAGTTTGCTGAGGATATCATGGTTCAGGGATTTGTCAAGGTTTTTCGGAATCTGGGCAACTTCAGGAACGAGGGAAGTTTTGAGGGATGGATGCGCAGAATAATGGTGCGTGAGGCGATAGATTATCTCCGTAAAAAACAGTTTGTGGTTTTTGACGAGGATTTGATGGATGCGAGACCTCCATCCCAGGTAGATTTGTCCACCTCACTTGAAGTCGAAGAAATTCAGGCGTTGATAGATGCCTTGCCTGAAGGGTACAAAATGGTATTTATTTTATATGCCATAGAAGGTTACAGGCATCAGGAAATCGCAGAACTGTTGCAGATTTCGGAGAACACCTCCAAATCGCAATTATATAAGGCACGGAAGGCATTGCAGGAACAATTGACTGCACAAAACAGGATAGGATATGGCACCCGATAAATTTGAAAAACACATACGAGAGAAAATTAACGAACGCGAGATTGCGCCTTCAGAAGAAGCCTGGAATCGCATAGCGGGGCTCATTCCGCTTGAAGAAAGAAAACGGAGCAGGCCCTTACTGAGGTACAGTATAGCTGCTAGCTTTGCAGGCTTGCTGATCATCTCCCTCTACTTTTTCCAAAGCCGTGATGAAGCCGTAACTCCCCCCGTTCAGGTAGTGGAAACGGAGCAGCAGTTGGAGGAGGAGCCACAGCAAAGGAAACCGTTGCCGGTGGAGACCCAAGAAGAGGAAGAACAGATAGCCTCTCAGCTACCAACTGAACAGGAGGAAGCAAAGGTCAGCGAGTTTGTTCCGCAGACCGGGCGTTCCCTGGCGGTCGTTGCTCCTGAAAAGGCTCCTGCTGAGCAGGATAATGTGCTTTCCGAACAAGAAACTGCAATAGCAGTAGTAGAGAAGCAGGAGGAATTGCTCATTCAGTCCAAGATCACCGAGGTCGTTGCAGAAGTGAGGTTGTTGGAAACCAATAGTGAAGCCCTGACGGAGGCTGAGGTCGACTCCCTGCTACGAAAGGCTCAATCCGAAATCCTCAGGGATCGGATTTTTACCTCCAATAATACTGTGGATGCACTGGCCCTGTTGAATGAAGTGGAGGAAGAACTCGATCAGTCGTTCAGGGACCAGCTTTTTGAACGCCTTAAGGCAGGCTTTATGAAGGTGCGTACGGCTGTCGCAGATCGAAATAACTGATCCTTAATTTTTAATAAGAAATCATCGCCCTGACAGCAGGGCCAGGAGGAGTATATTCATCAATTATCAAAAAACGAATCATTATGAGAACAATTACAACTATCAGTAAGTACACCTTATTCGTCCTATTCCTCTGTTTGGGGCAAATAGGAAATGCACAGGACACCTATCAGGAAAAGGTGGCAAAACTGGAAAAACAAAAAGAACAGATCACCCTTCAGGAAAAGGAGGCGTTAAAGGCAGAGGTGAAAACCATTACCGAAAGACAGGAGCGTGGTGAGATCACCGAAGAGAAAGCACAGGAGCTTAAAGAAGAGGCGGCTAAAAAGAGGGCACTGAATATTGAAGACCGCCTGGCCATCATTAATAACCAGATTGCCCTTTTGGAGCGCAACAAAGGGCAGGTACTTGAGGTGAAGAAGGAGATCTCAATTATCGAGGATGGGGTTGGCCTTACCATCAATGTTGGAGATGAGGCCCTTGAATTGTTCCAAAATACCAGCAAAGTTCCAGTGTATGACCGGCGTACCTACTCTGATTTTGTTTTGGCCATTGGATTCAACAATGCGCTAATTGAAGGACAGTCCCTCAGTGACACCCCCTACAAAGTGGGAGGGAGCCGGTTCTTTGAAATGGGTTGGAACTGGCGTACCCGCGTTTTCAGGAATAGCAATTTTCTGCGTTTGAATTACGGCTTCTCATTCCAGTTCAACGGATTGAAACCAAAGGACAACCAGTATTTTGTAGAGAATGGCGATCAAACCGAATTGGAGGAATTTACATTTGACCTGAACAAGTCCAAGTTGCGAGTGGACAACCTGGTATTCCCTGTGCATTTTGAATTCGGGCCTTCCAAACTGCAGAAGACCGATCAGAAGATACGGTATTCCATAGAGGATCAGTTCCGTTTTGGAATTGGCGGCTATGGAGGATTCAATATTGGGGTACGTCAGAAATTAAAGTACAGGATAGATGGGGCCCGGGTCAAGGATAAGCTCAACCGGAACTACAACGTCAGTAACCTGGTGTATGGACTAAGCGCATATGCCGGGGTGGGAGGTACCCTCCTCTATATCAAATACGACCTGAATCCTCTTTTTGAAGATGCCCTGGTGGAACAGCGGAACATCTCTCTGGGGCTTAGGTTTGATCTGTAAGCCTGCAGCATTACCACTGCCTTTTCCAACTGGAAAGGGCAGTTTTGTTATTTGCGAAGTTTCTCCGAGACCAGCTGCTTCATTTCAGGACTGAATTCCTCTTTGAAAAAGCCTCTTTTACAGTGATTGCATTCGGCTACGAGATTGGTCCCAAGGCGATATACCGGGATCCAGAAGAGGTGCACAAAACTCGGTGTACTGTTTACGGTTAATTTCCCTTTTGTATGGCAATACGGGCAACTTATGCCCTCAAGGGGAATGGTTCTGGTTCTACCTGGCCGTACGCCAAAAAACAATATCATATACCTTTTATTGATTGTATCTCCTAATTTAAACAATCCGGGAATATTGTAGGGGATTCCTTTTGGAAAGCGCGTCTATTTTTTAACTTTAGCCTTCACTCAATTTTTGGTTTTGATTTCGAAATCCACCATAGACCAGGTATATGAAACCGCGAGGGTAGAAGAGGTGATCGGGGACTTTGTACAGCTCAAAAAATCCGGTTCCAACTTCAAAGGCCTTAGTCCGTTTACAGATGAACGGACCCCGAGTTTTATGGTCTCTCCAGTAAAGCAAATCTGGAAGGATTTCAGCAGTGGCAAAGGGGGAAATGTAGTGGCCTTCCTTATGGAACACGAGCACTTCACTTATCCCGAGGCCATCCGTTACCTGGCCAATAAATACCAGATAGAAGTAGAGGAGACCCAGCAGACGGACGAGCAAAAGGAAAAGGCAAATGAACGTGAGAGCATGTACCTGGTTTCGGAATTCGCCCAGGAATTCTTTGCCAAGGCCTTATGGAAAACAGAAGAGGGGAAGGCTATCGGACTCAGTTACTTCAAAGAGCGGGGCTTTACCGAGGAAACCATCAGGAAATTTGGCCTTGGATACAGTCCGGATGAATGGGACGCATTTACCAAGGAAGCGCTGGAAAAGGGGTATCAGTTAAAATACCTGGAAAAGACCGGCCTGACGATTGTCAAGGAGGACACTGCACGACCTGATACGAAACGGACATTTGACCGTTTCAAAGGCAGGGTGATCTTTCCCATTCATTCCATGAGCGGCCGCGTGCTGGGCTTTGGTGGACGGATCCTTGCCAACAACACCAGGGCGGCAAAATACCTGAATTCCCCGGAAAGCGATATCTACCACAAGAGCAAAGTACTCTACGGTATCCATTTTGCAAAACAAGCCATAGCCAGGGAGGACAATTGTTATCTGGTAGAGGGCTACACGGATGTCATACAGATGTACCAACGCGGCATCCATAATGTGGTGGCCTCGAGTGGAACCGCACTGACCCCGGAACAAATACGGCTGATCAACCGGCTTACACAGAATATTACTGTGCTTTTCGATGGGGATCCTGCCGGGCTCAGGGCCTCTCTCCGCGGGATCGACCTGATATTAGAGCAGGGGATGAACGTCAGGGTGTGCCTGTTTCCGGAAGGGGAAGACCCGGATAGTTTCAGCCGGAACAACACTTATGAAGATATCGTCCTCTACCTGGATGCCAATGCAAAGGATTTTATCCAGTTCAAGACCTCCTTACTTGCGGAAGATGCGGCCAGGGACCCCATAAAGCGTGCGGATACCATCCGTGATGTTGTAAACAGTATTGCCAAGATCCCTGACCGGATCAAAAAAGAGGTCTACATACAGGAATGTGCACGGATCATGAACATTTCTGAGGCGGTACTATTTAATACCCTCGCCCAGGTAGACAAAAAAAATTACGGGGAAGTTCAAAAACAGCTCCGGCAACAGCAACAGTCCTTCTCTGTGGTAAAGAACAAGGAGCTTCAGGAGAAGGTTAATGTGCAATACGAATTAGAGAAAAAGATCATCGAGATGTTGCTTCTTTACGGGAACCAGGAACAGGAGTTTGAGGATTTGATCCTGAAGGAAAATGAAGAGGGAGAACTGGTCTTGCAGCCCGAACAGGCGGTGACCAAAGTGTATGAAAAAGTATACCTGGATTTACAGGAGGATGAAATAGAGCTCACCCATGAGGAGTTCCGGAAAATATATTACCGCCTCATGGAAGAACTGAGCAAGGAGGGTCCTTTTTCCCTGAATGCCTTTCTATCCTATCTGGACAAGGACCTCCTGGAGGCCGTTTCTTCAATTTTGATGGATGAAGAGCGTTATGAACTGCATCACTGGGAGAGAAAAGACATTTACCCCAAGGATAAAGAACTGACCATTGCCCAACTCGTGAGTGAAACCATTCTTACGCTGAGGTGTTACCTGATAAAAAAACGGATTGAAGTACTTCAGAAAGATACCGAGTCCCCTTCTGAAGACAACCGGGAAGTGCTGGAAGAGATTATGAATTACCTCCAATTGAACACCTTGCTCAACAAAAAGCTCAATCGGGTGCTTTCCTGAATTGCATAAAAAAACCCGACCTGTTTCAGATCGGGTATAACTCTTGGCGAAGGATACTTTAATATAACTCAAGCGCCTTAGCCTGCTGGAGCAGATCCACCATATTGTCTACGTTCAATTTTTTCATGAGACGTGCCTTGTACGTACTTACTGTCTTCTCATTCAGATTCAGCCCCTGTGCAACTTCCTTATTGCGTTTACCACTGGCCAGCATCTTCAGCACTTCCACTTCACGGGTAGATAGCTTTCTGAAAAATCTTCTGGGTTTCTGAGTGCCTTCATCAAAGGCAAGGCGTTGGGCCAGTTCATTGGTAATGAACATTTTTCCCTCGTTTACTTTCCGGATTGCGGTGAGCATATAATCCAGCTCTGCCGTTTTGGAAAGATAACCGAACGCGCCTGCCCGAATCGTACTCAGTGCATAAACATCTTCTGACTGTCCGCTGAAGATTAGCACTTTGACGTCAGGAAATTCTTGTTTAATCTTTCTGATCGTGGCGATCCCGTTAATTTCGGGAATATCCATTTCCAGAATGATTACGTCGGGGGTAACTTTTTTCAATGACTGGAACAATTCATCGGTTGTTGCCACGTCATCGATAATTTCAAAATCTGATGCAGTGCTAAGTACGTTGCGGATTCCCAGACGTACTATGGGGTGGTTGTCTGCAATTACAACTTTGATCATTATGGGTTGATTTCTAGAATTTAACCTAAAATATCCTCAAGTGAGGTCATCCTTGAAATATAAGGTTATTATTCTAATTAGTTAAACAAAGTTGACCATATTTTGCAGATATGCCCAATTTTTCCCACAATATTCGAGGTAAAAGCCTGATTTCTAGTTAAGAGGTCGTTTTTAACGTCTCAGGAATCTCACAAACGGGTATGGGCACCATTTTATGCCTGTTCATCGAATTATAACGCACATAAATCTCAAACACCTCGCGTTCCCTGCCTGAAAAATCTTCAGCCTTTTTGCCTTGGTCCATCTTTTTCATGGCCCATTCCAGCTCCGGATAGGAAGCCCCGATCTGGTCTTCATCTGTTCGGTTATCTCCCCACAGGCCATCAGTGGGAGCTGCGGTCATAATGGAATCGATAATGCCCAAATAGGCCCCAACTTCATATACCTCGGTTTTAAGCAGGTCGGCAATCGGACTCAGGTCTACCCCACCATCCCCGTATTTGGTATAAAATCCAATGCCAAAATCTTCCACCTTATTTCCTGTACCCGCTACCAGATATTTCTTTAAGGCGGCAAAGTAATACAGGGTGGTCATGCGCAGGCGCGCCCGGGTATTTGCCAGGGACATAAAACGTTCTTCCTCATTTACCACTGGGGGCATGGCTGCTACAAAACTATCGAATATGGGAGTAAGGTTGACAGGTTGTCTGCTGACATTGGGATATTGTTCCTGCAGCCAGTTGATATGGTCATTCGCCCGGTCTACCTGTTTTATCCCCTGATGGATGGGCATTTCAACACACAGGAGATCGAGGCCTGTGCGCGCACAGAGGGTAGAGGTTACCGCAGAATCAATTCCTCCTGAAACACCGATGACAAATCCTTTGATACCTGCATTATCTGCGTAATCCTTTAACCAGTGTACGATATGGTCAACCACTTTTTCCGTTTGCATCTTTCTCTTTATTAATGATGAATCCCTTAAATTTGCGCACGTAAAAATAGCCCCCAGTGGGCGAATTAGAAAATGAAGCGCCAAATTCTTATCAACCTTCTGAGACTTTTGCAGCTAACGCTGCTCCTCCTTGTATTCTGGGCCTGTCAGGAGCAGCCTAAAGTGAGGCCAGAGATTGAGGAGATTCCCGTGGATCTTGAGGTGAAACGCTTTGATCGGGAATTTGCCACCGCTACCGGGACGGACCTGGCCCAGCTAAAATTGAGATATCCTTACCTCTTTCCCGTTCAATATGCGGACAGTATTTGGTTGATGAAAATGCAGGATACCCTGCAACACTCCCTGTACAGCGAAATCGACAACACCTTTGGCGATTTTGTTGAAGAAGAAACCGGCCTGGAGCTACTTTACAAGCATATCCGGTATTACTTCCCCGGGCAGACCCTGCCCGGAGTGGTCACTGTTTCATCGGATGTGGACTACAACAACAGGGTTATCCTTACCGATACCTTATTATTGATTGGGCTTGATAATTATCTAGGGCAGGACCACCGTTTTTATTCCGGAATTGACCGATACATTGCGGCCGACCTGGATAAAAAATACCTGGAATCTGATGTGGCCGGGGCTTTTGCCAAAAAGGTGATACCACCCCCTGCAGACCGCACCTTCCTCGCTCAGATGATCTATTATGGCAAGGAACTGTATTTAAAAGATGTATTACTTCCACTCGCTGAAGATGAGGTACAGATTGGTTATTCCGAGGAGCA
>NZ_CEYNTP010000005.1:29554-30063 GCF_982873095.1 Lentiprolixibacter sp.
CAATTGGAGTGGGCAGTGGCAAACGAAGAACAGATCTGGCGTTATTTCGTAGAGAAAGAACTTTTATACAGTACGGACCGGAAACTGGGTCCCAGGTTCCTGGATCCCGCTCCTTTTTCGAAATTCCGCCTGGCGCTGGACAATGAATCTCCTGGCAGGATTGGGCGCTACATGGGATGGCAGATCGTACGGTCCTATGCGGAAAAGCATGAAGTGCCCTTGCAACGTATTTTGCAAATGCCAGCAAAAACCCTTTTTCAAGAGGCGAATTACAAACCTAAACGATAGCATATGGCCAAGTTGCATAACTCTAAAATTACACTTGAGGTTGCTCTGGACGAAAACCGCGTACCGGAAACCTTACACTGGACCGCTGAAGATGGAGGTATAAATAAAGAAGAGGCAAAGGCCATGCTCCTTTCTGTCTGGGACAGCAAAAACAAGGAGTCGCTAAAAATCGACCTTTGGACCAAGGACATGTTGATGGATGATATGAAACGCTTTTTCCA
>NZ_CEYNTP010000006.1:0-29718 GCF_982873095.1 Lentiprolixibacter sp.
AGTTTCATAAAAGTCCCGAACAAACGGTCCCAGATCGAAAAGATATTTCCGTAGTTAGAATCCGTGTAAGGAAGTACATAGTGGTGGTGTACTTTATGCATATCAGGGGACACAATGACCCAGCTGATCACATCATCCACGCGTTTTGGCAAGCGTATGTTGGCATGGCTGAATTGCGTAGCCAGCAGGGAAAGGGATTGGTACAACATTACAATCCCAATAGGGGTGCCCACAATGAATACCCCCAGAAGGGTAAATCCAAACCTGATAAAGCTCTCAAAAGGGTGATGGCGATTGGCCGTGGTGGTATCCACTTCATGATCTGTATGATGCACGAGATGGATCATCCACAGGGGCTTTACCTTATGCTCCACAAAATGGGCAAGGTAGGCACCGATAAGGTCAAGCAACAATACCCCAAGCAGAATATACAGCCATAAAGGCATATCCGGGATCCAGTTAATGATCCCAAAATTGTTGGCCGCTACCCAATCACTGCTGTTCAATAGCAGAAAAGCCAGAGCGAAGTTGATGACGATCGTGGTAAGGGTAAAGAAAAAATTCGGCAGGGCATGCCGCCATTTTTTGTATTTGAACCTGAACAGGGGAACGGCTCCTTCCAGCAACCAGAAAAAAGTAATCCCAAGCACCAGCAAGGCGCTCCGGTGGGAGGAGGGAATGGTTTCAAAATAATTCAGAATAGCTTCCATAGGCCTCAAAAATAAGACTTTCCGGTATTAGGAGAAAAAACTTGGCGCAGCCCTTTAAAAATCTTTGCCCAGATGCGCCTTCATTTTTTCAACGATATTAAAGGCTGCAGGACAGATAGCGACATTCTTTAAGGTGAGGTTGCTGATCTGTTGGAAATTTTTACGGTCGGTATGGGGAAATTCCCTGCACGCTTTAGGGCGGTAGTCATATATTGTACAGTAGTTGTCCGCCCCTAAAAAAACACAGGGCAGTTCTTGCAATACATAATCCTGTTCTTCATCCAGCCGTAAATAGGTTTCGATGAATTTTCCGGGTTTCATTCTTAGTTTCCTCGATATCCTTTCAATATCCACCTGGGTAAAAAGGGGGCCTGTGGTCTTGCAGCACTGGGCACATTGCAAACAATCCGTTTCCGCAAATTCATTATCGTGTAACTCCTGCATTAGATGATCCAGGTGCTTGGGGGGTTTTTGCCGAAGTTTCCGAAAAAACCGTTTGTTTTCCTGATGTTTCCTCGCCGCAAGGGAAGGTAAATGCTTCAGGATGTTTTCCATATGTTTATCGCCCGTCCCAGCCATTTTAGGAAGTTGTTGTATTTTTTCAATCGACTCAAAAGTCTCACATTTGTAAACAATTCGCAAATCACAGGAGATGGACCTCTATGGCCAAGCGCTTCTCGACTACCAGGAAGGGAATTACCAGGAAGACCTGATCACGATTTCCTCTCTCGAACAGGAAGACCTGCTTCCCCTGCCTCACTTATTCCGGGATTTTGAAAAAATGCCCCCCCTGGAACAGGAGGCGCTTAAGGCATGCAGGGGACATGTCCTGGATGTGGGTTGTGGAGCGGGAAGTCATAGCCTGTACCTTCAGGAAAATGGCTTTAAAGTCACTGCCCTGGATATCTCAGCAGGGGCGCTCGAAGTCTGCCGCAAAAGAGGTTTAAAACATTTGGTGCGCGGCGATATTATGGAATTTTCTGGCACACAATTTGACACCATTCTCATGTTGATGAACGGGATAGGTATGGCAGGAAAGATCGCACAGCTGGGCAAGTTCCTTGACCACCTGAAAGGTCTTTTGGCCCCTGGTGGACAAATCCTCCTAGACAGTACAGACATCCTGTATATGTACGAAGAGGAAGATGGAAGCTTCCGGATACCGGGCCATCTGGATTATTATGGGGAACTGACCTTCCAACTAGGTTATAAGGGAGAACGGGACACCCCTTTCCCCTGGTTTTATATAGATTATAACTTGCTAAAAGATATTGCGGAAAACCACGGGTTTCAATGTGACTTATTATATTCCGGGGAACATTTCAATTATTTGGCCCGCTTGTCGATTAATGCATAATACGGCCCGGCCTGCTGCGTTATAAACATGAAAGAAAACAATGCTATGAAAAGATCTTCATTATTTTTATTCCTTCTGGCGGGATTCCTGCTTTTGAATTGCGCCAAGGATGACGGTCCGGACACCATTAATGACCCGGGCATCGATAAATCCGCCAACCTACTGGCTACAGGTGATTCTGCCCATGATCTTCTGGCCAATACTAATTTTACGGACTTGCTTATTGAAATCGCTTATGTAGAAGGATTCCAGCCAACGCAGACAGCGATATCAAATTTTGAAGATTTCCTCAGGGAGCGCACTTTTAAGCAAAATATAAGCTTTCAATACCTCAGTTTGCCTTCGCCAGGTGAGGAGACCCTCACGCTACAGGAAATCGCAGACCTGGAAAGTGAAAACCGTACGGCCTATAATCAAGGGAATACGCTGGCGCTCTACATTTATTTTGCCGACGCCCCTTCGGATGGAGACGATGAGCAGCAGGGATTAGTTACCCTGGGTGCCGTATACCGAAATACCTCCATGGTAATTCACGAAAGTACGGTAAGGGCTTTGGCCGGACGAAGTGCACTCATTACTGTTGCTGATGTGGAAGAGGCCACCCTGACACACGAAATGGGCCATCTATTCGGGCTTGTGGACCTGGGATCCGCACCGGTAAATGCTCATGAAGACCCGCAGTCTGATAATCACTGTGATATTGACGGATGTCTGATGCGGGGCGAACTGGAATTCGGAGGCGGCCTTATGGGGATAATGGAAAGTCGGGTCCTTACGGGAAGAGGGCAGGCCGTTCCCGGACTGGACTCAGAATGTGTACTTGACCTTCAGGCTAACGGGGGCCGTTAGGGAATTTTCAGATATTTATGGGTCTGCAGGGATACCCGCCATTTCGGGTTTTTCATTACATAATCCACGATCAGGGGCATCACCTTTTCCCGTACACTCCACTCGGGCTGCAGGTACAAAATACAAGTTTCACTGACTTTGGCGGCCTGTTCTTCCGCAAAAATGAAATCGTGCTTGTTGTAAACGATCACTTTTAACTCGTTTGCCTTCTCATAGATCTCGCCGAAAGGCAATTTGGTTTTTTTAGGGGAAAGACAGATCCAGTCCCATTCACCCGTAAGTGGATATGCCCCGGATGTTTCTATGTGAGTCTGAAGCCCTTTTTCTTTTAAGGCCGTGGTTAAGGGATCCATGTTCCAGGTGAGCGGCTCCCCCCCAGTTACTACTATTGTATCAGAATATTTGGCCGCATCGGTTACTATCTCTTCTATTGCAGTGGGGGGATGCGTTTCGGCATTCCAGCTTTCTTTCACATCGCACCAATGGCAGCCTACATCACATCCTCCAACCCGGATAAAGTAGGCGGCTGTGCCCTTATGGTAGCCCTCGCCCTGTATGGTATAAAAAGCCTCCATCAGGGGAAGCATGGTCCCCTCTTCTACCCTTTCCATGACCTTTTTCTCTGCCATTCGGCAAAGATAGCATTTAACAGGCATATCCATTTCGGATACCTTTCAGATTTGGATGCAATTCCGGGAATTGTCAATTCCCATATCCCAAAAAATTGCCCTATTTTTAGCCTAAATTTCAGCCATGTCAAGTAAAGAAGAATTTTTCGCCCATATCGAGAAGGGCTATGCTACCAAGGGGGATTACCTGATACTAGGTGCTGCCATGTTTGAAGGGGAGCCGGTACCAGAAGCTTTCGTGAAGGTACCCCTGAAAACTTTGAATCGCCATGGCTTGATTGCAGGGGCCACAGGAACCGGAAAGACAAAAACCCTGCAGGTCATCGCCGAAAACCTCAGTGAAAAAGGTATTCCAGTGTTGCTGATGGACCTGAAGGGGGACCTTAGCGGTCTTGCACAGCCCAGTCCCGGACACCCCAAGATAGATGAACGGCACGAAAAGATAGGCCTGCCTTTTGAACCCAAACGGTTCCCGGTAGAAATCCTCTCTCTATCTGAGCAAGAGGGCGTAAAACTGCGGGCCACGGTATCGGAATTTGGGCCAGTATTGCTTTCCCGCATCCTGGATCTGAGTGAAACCCAGGAAGGTATCGTAGCAGTAATTTTCAAGTATTGCGATGACCATAAGTTGCCCTTGCTGGACCTTAAAGATTTCAAGAAGGCTCTGCAATATGCCACTGGGGCGGGTAAAAAGGAATTTACGGAAGCCTATGGCCGGATCTCCACCAGCTCTACCGGCACGATTCTCCGAAAGATCATCGAACTGGAACAACAGGGAGCCGATCTCTTTTTCGGGGAGAAATCTTTCGATGTGGACGACCTCACCCGTATAGACGAAGAGGGTCGGGGTATGATCAATATTATCAGGCTAACCGATATACAGGACCGGCCCAAACTGTTTTCCACATTCATGCTGAGCCTCCTTGCAGAGATCTATTCCACCTTCCCGGAACAGGGTGACAGTGACCGGCCGGAACTGATTTTCTTCATCGATGAGGCACACCTCATCTTCAAACAAGCCTCAAAGGCGCTGCTTGAACAGATTGAAGGCATTGTTAAGCTCATCCGTTCCAAGGGAATCGGACTTTATTTTGTTACCCAAAACCCCACGGATGTGCCCAATGAAGTGCTGGCGCAACTCGGCCTGAAGGTACAGCATGCCCTCAGGGCCTTTACCGCGCGTGACCGCAAGGCCATCAAGCTTACGGCTGAGAATTACCCGCTCTCTGATTATTATGACACCAAACAGGTCCTCACTTCTCTGGGGATAGGAGAAGCCCTGATTACCGCATTGGACGAAAAAGGTCGGCCCACCCCCCTTGCTGCCACAATGCTTCGGGCACCCATGAGCCGAATGGACATCCTTACCCCTGCCGAGTTGAAGGCTGAAATTGGTCGCTCCAAACTGGTGCCGAAGTACAACAAAGTGATCGACAGGGAAAGTGCCTATGAACTGCTCAATGAAAAGATCGTGCGTGCTGAGGAAGAAGCAAAAAGGGAAGCGGAAAGAGAAGAAAGAAGCAGTAAATCAAGGCGTAGCAGCAGAAGCCGCAGGAGTACACGTCAAAATCCGGTGATTAAAGTGCTTACCAGTGCCACCTTTATTCGGGGAGTACTGGGAGTTTTAAAGAAAGTGATGCGTTGATCCGTTATGAAAACCCGTTTTATCCCCCTGATGCTATTGGCTGCCGGCTTTTTCTGGCAATGTCAGACCGAAAAGAACCTGGAATTCATCATCCGTAAGGATGGCGTGGGCTGGCTCAATAAAGATACTGCCTTTTCCGAGGTAGAAGCCCTCTATACCACAGATTCTGTTGTACGGGATTCCTCCAGTTCTTTCTCAAACGTAGCGCGTATCCATATTTTTGAAAAAGGGGGAAAACCCCTTTTGATGGTTACCCCTGATAAAGACAGCATACCCGGTATAGCCAATATCCGGATCAACGATCCGCGATACCTTACAGAAGAAGGGGTGGGACTGGAAAGTACTTTTAAGGATATCAGGGATAAATACGAGATCAGGAAAATCGTAACGTCTATGAACAATGTAGTCCTCTTTGTAAAGGGGCATGATATTTATTTCACGATCGACAGGCAGGAGCTCCCTGCAAGTCTTCGCTACACGAGGGACATTAATATTGAAGCGATCCAGATTCCCGATAAAGCCCGCATCAAATACCTCATGATCGGGTGGGAGTAAATGTTTATCGTGTCTGATGTATAAATTGTTAAACCAGATCCTCCCGCTGCTATACGGGGCGTACTTTAATATTCTGGCCCTGTTTTCGGAAAAGCTCGCTGCTGAAAAGGCATTTACCTTGTTTTGTACCCCCAGAAAGGGAAAAGTACTCCCACTGCAGGAAGACTATTTGGAAAATGCACGGGACCGTGTTATTGAAATTGGGGGCATTACCTTACAAACCTACCACTGGCCCGGGGCCAAAGAGCGCGTTCTCCTTTTGCACGGTTGGGAAAGCAACACCTTCAGGTGGAGGAATCTCATTAAAATACTAAGGGCAGAAGGATTTGACATTGTAGCCTTTGATGCCCCGGCGCATGGGAAGTCTGGTGGGGAAATCCTGAACGTCCTCTTGTATGCAGAGTGCGTGGAACACATCCGCAAAGCGTTTCAACCAAAGTATATCGTTGGGCATTCCGTAGGGGGAATGACTGCCGTGTACCACCAGTATGTGTATGGGGCAAACGGAATAGAGAAAGTAGTTACTATTGGTTCCCCTTCAGAATTTCCGGAGATCATGGAGCACTACCAAAAGATACTCAAATTCAACAACCGGGTAATGCGGGCGCTGGATAATTACTTTCAAAAACATTTCGGCTTTGGGATAGCTGATTTTTCCACCTCAAAGTTTGCTGAAAAACTACAGGTAAAAGGCTTACTCATCCACGACGAACTGGATGCCATCGCACCGTTCAGCTCATCGGAACGCGTACACGCGAGATGGAAGAACAGTGAGTTGTTCAGGACTTCCGGATTGGGGCACTCCCTGCATCAGGAAGAGGTAAACTACAAGATCCTGGATTTTTTGAAATCCTAGAAAAGGGCTATTTTTAATGAAAATATACGATATGGAAATTACTCCTTTTCACGTTGCTATACCCGTACATAATCTTGAAGAATGCCGAACCTTCTACCGGGAAGTGCTGGGTTGTGAGGAAGGGCGCAGCAGCGACCATTGGGTAGATTTTAACCTGTTTGGCCATCAGGTGGTCATCCACTACAAACCCAAAAGTAGTGAGGAGCTACACACAAACCCGGTAGACGGTAAAAATGTGCCCGTACCCCATTACGGAGTGGTCCTCCCCTGGGAGACCTTCCAGTCCTTTTCGGAAGCACTGAAAACCAAAGGGGTTTCGTTTGTCATCGAACCCTATGTGCGTTTTGAAGGCCAGGTAGGGGAACAAGCCACCATGTTTTTCCTGGATCCTGCGGGAAATGCCCTGGAATTCAAAGCCTTTAAGGATATGGGGCAATTGTTTGCCAAATAGGGTGTTATTCCGGTTTACGGAACCTTGCCCTTAGCCACATCAATACCCCAAAAATCACCCCGAAAATCAGAGCTTCCTTTCCTTCATTAATCCAAGTTGCCATGCTGTAATCCTTTTCGAGGATAACGGAGATTACCGTGTAAAGCACCACAGCGGCAATAATTTGAGAGGCTAGTTTTTTCTTGTCCATTTCTATACAATTCCTATTGCGACCACGCTGTAGGCTTGCGGTCCCAGCGATGCTTTCTAAGTTCCTTGTGCAATTCTTCAGGCAGCCCAACACCGTCACTCGTACTTACATTGGCAAGTACATTTTTCAGCTTCCGCATTCCAGGAATGGTAGTACTCACGGTATCGTTCATCAGAATAAACCGAAGGGCCATTTCTGCCATGGTCATGCCCTCCGGAACTACCGGCCGCAGACGGTCTGCATGGTCTGCGCTGGCATGCAGGTTTTCCGGGACAAAATAAGTACCCCTCCAATCCCCTTCCGGGAATACGGTTTCCCTGGTGATATTTCCTGTAAGGGTTCCTTCATCAAAGGGCACCCGGGCAATAACGCCGATATCCAACTCCTCACATAAGGGAAATAGTACGTCTTCCGGAGCCTGGTCAAAAATATTATAGATCACCTGTACCGCGTCTATTAAGCCCGTATGCAGGGCCTTGATCCCATTTTCAGGTTCCCAGCGGTTCATGCTGATCCCCATGGATGCGACCTTCCCGGAGGTCTTGAGGTCTTCAACCGTCCGCTGCCATTCTTCGCGATCCGTCCAGCTGTCATCCCAGGTATGGAACTGCATCAGGTCGATTTGCTCCCTTCCCAGATTCTCCAGGGTCTTATGGGTGTATTCCAGGATGTGTTCCCTTGGGTAGGATTCATCAAAACTGTAGGTGGGCTTGGCGGGCCAGCAGAAATTTTTTGGGGGGATCTTACTGGCCGTATACAACTTCTTGTTCGGGAAACTTTTTAAAAGTTTGCCCAAAAGCCGTTCACTATGACCTTCCCCATAACCCCAGGCCGTGTCAAAAAAATTGACCCCCTTTTCTGCAGCTACTTCAAGGGATTTCATCGATAGCTGGTCGTCTGATTCCTTCCAGCCACCCATGCCCCACATGCCGTAACCAATTTCACTTACCTGCCACTCCGTCCTTCCAAATCTTCTGTATTTCATGGTTTCACTTTTATACGATAAGTTATTCTTCCGTTTTTCTCCTGTATTACACCACCATTTTCGACTATTGCCTGCTCAGCTACCACCAGAATACGGTCGATCAGGTCTGAAATATACGTTAGGTTTGGTAATTCATCCCGGGAATAATTGATATACTGATTGTTAAACGGTTCCTCCCAGCTTTCACTAAACCCCACTTCGTGTGTTAAAGCCCTGGGTATACAAGAAGCCCCTTGCAATACTCCGATAAAACCCGCGCAGGTAGCTGCCTGGTTATCACAGTCAAATCCTGCTGTTACCGCTATTCCCGTAGTCCTGATAAAGTCTCCCTTTCCATAAAGTATAGCCATGGCACCACAGAGGCCATTGACCATAGCGGAAACCTGATGATACCAGGGGTCTTCCACTTTGCTGGGATATTCCAGATAATTTTTTTTAATCAATTCCCGGGTTACTCTCCAGTCGGCATGTTGCTTATACCAGCCTTTAACGTCCTCAAGTCCCTTGTAAAAAGGACTGGTCTCCGGGATATAGGACATACCGATATCATATAGTTTTTCAATATCCCTCTCAAAAAAGGCCGCGCTGTAAAGGGCTGCATAGAACATGGTAGGATGGGTACCCCAGTCGTCACTGGTAATCCTGGCCCCCCATGCTGCCCGAGAAACTGCCTGATCAACCATCCCCGGGTAAAAAACACTCCAGATCTCATTGACCAGTTGGGGATCAATGGCAAACCAATAGGGATTGTTTTCCTTTTTTCCGGTTTCCGGTGCCACCAATCCTTCCTCCATAAGATCACGCGCTTTACGGTTACTCACCCATATAAAGCGGTTGATATGTTTTTTCCAGACTTCTGTGATTTCCTGGTAATTGAGGTCCAAACCGTAGGATTCCACCGCATGCAGGGTTACAAATTCTATATCTGTATCGTCATCTGACCAGGCTCCACACAGGGCATCCGCGAAAATATTTACATTCCCCCTGCGGTCTGTATGGTTCATCTTTATCGTTAAAGAATCTGTAGCGTTGTAATAGCGGTCAATAAAGACGGGTGCAGGCTGCTCATTATAGACAAATTCAAATGGAAACCCCATATAATTCCCTACCAATTGACCCAACCAATAGCCTTCGATCTTAGTGCGAAGTTCTTTTTGGCTAATGCTGCGGTACTCCTGTGAAATGCCCGTTGTGCACAGAAGACCCCAAAGGATCATGGAATACATCCGAACCATATACATTGAGGATTAGTTATTATCGGTAACGCCAACTGCTCAGGTCGGCACCTGGTGGAGCACTGGCCGCTATTCGTTTCATGATTTTTGGCACGTACATGCTATTGTACCGCAGCCTGCTCAGGTGGTTGGGCAATTCAGGATCCCCATTCCAGCAATGTTCTGCCCGGTCGCCATACAATACTTCCCCCTCGTAGTAGGGGTCGGTAGTGCTTTCAAGAAAGTCTTCCATCAGATATACAGCATTATTCAGATAGTAGTTGTCCATATCCCCGCAATAGATATGGATTTTACCACGTAGCTTATCCCCCAGTTTATCCCAATCGCGCTCAAGGATGTAGCGCAGGTCATGGTTCTCTTTCCAGTAGGTGGCAACGTTGGGGTTTATTTGTCCTGTGTATTTGTCCCACAGCCGTTCCGGGTAACCCTCAGGTCCTTGAGGGGAATAGGTGGCTTCCCAGATATCCCATTGCTGGCCCGACCTGGATTTGTCACCCAGGACCAGTTCGAGGTGGTTGTATTCACGTACCGTGGTCTGAATTTGTCCCAGGTAGTCCCTGTGCGCAGGAACTTCCAGTTTCTTATGGTTACTGGGGTAGTAATAGGCGTTTGTATCTTCATAAATATTGGTAAGGCAGTACGCCCGAAAATCAATAGGGTCCGGACAGGCAGCAAAACAACCGTTGTACTCGTCCGGGTAATTGACCTGAACAGCAAGGGCTTCCCAGCCCCCTGTTGAACCCCCGTAAAGAAAGCGGGCCCAGCCTTCACCAATCCCCCTGAATTCCTTTTCTATGTGGGGGATGAGTTCATAGGTAATCGCATCCCCATAAGGTCCCTGGCTTGCCGAATTTACTGCATAGCTATCATCGTAATACGGAGTGGGGTGCTGTATTTCTATGATCAGAAAACGCGGAAAATCCGGTTCGTTCCACCGTTTATAGAAATCATAGGCCTCCTGTTGCTGAATGATGTTGTATCCATCCACATCAAAACGTGCTGAATACTGTGGTTCGAGATCTTCGTCGGGCGGGGTTGTTCGGAATCCTCCGAAGTCAGAGGGGAAATGTCCGTGAAAAACCATGAGGGGATACCGGGCCTCAGGATGGTCGTAAAACCCCTTTGGTAATAAAATATGTGCGCCCAGATACATATCCCGACCCCAGAATTCGGATAATTTTTCTGACCTGATCTTGATATGCTTGATCCATTCTGTATCCTCAGGCTCAGGGATAGGAGGTATCACCTGGTCCAGGACGATATCAAAAGTGGCTTTACCGTTTTCCGGGATCGTTATTTTCTTGGGCTGGCTGTACAGGTTTCCGGGAGAGCGGTTCCACTGCTGTCCTTCTCCGTTATCCATTGGCAACTGCACAGTATGTCCTGTTGACAAATTAAAGGTTTCGTATACGTGGAGCAGCCCCTGTGCCCAATACTTCCCGGGAGGCAGATCCGAAAGGCTTTCATACGGAAAGCCAAAAACCCCGGCATCAAATACCTTTTGTTCGCCGGGTGCCATTTCCGTCACGTTTTGGCCAAAAATGGGTTGCGCATTTAATCCCGGGGTAATCTGAAACCTGGGTTCCTGCTCGTCATTGTCTGACAGCAATAGTAACAGCCTTCCGTCACCGGGAGGATCGGATAGCGTTTCAGAGATGGAAACCTTAAAAACGGTGTCAGCCTTGGATGTAGCATCCATTTTACAGGAAACCACGGTAAAGGCGAGAAAAATTGGGAAAATGATCTTATACACGGCAGACTATATTTTCGATAAAAGGTACTGATTTTGTACCGTCCTGCCATACCATACCCTCCTTTTTATACGTTATAACTGGACGTATAACAGCAGGGCGACCTGCTAATCCGTGGTGTTATGAAAAAGTTAGTTGTTTATGTACTTGTTATCCTATTTGCCATTGCTGGCGTGGCCGGATGCACTAATGACGAGGGAGGGGAAGACCTGGATGTAATCACCCCGGCAGACAGTACTCAATCCCGTCATTTGGTCAAAACCGGAACGGTTACTTCTTTTTAATTCAGTTAGAAGAAGATTCCCCTAGAGTTTAGAACATTTACTTTCTGCTGCGGTGCCTTTCCCTGGCGAGTAAGGTGTTTTTCAGGAGCATGGCAATGGTCATGGGACCAACACCCCCTGGTACGGGAGTAATAAATGATGCCTTTTTACTGACGTTCTCAAAGTCCACATCCCCGGTGATGTAATACCCTCTTTCCCTGCTGGTATCAGGTACACGGGTAATTCCCACGTCAATGATCACCGCACCTTCCTTAACCATATCTGCCTTGAGGAAACCGGGCACACCAAGGGCAGAAACCACAATATCGGCCTGCCTGGTGAGTGCTTCAATGTTCTTCGTACGGCTATGGGTAAGCGTGACCGTGGCGTTAGCATTTTTTCCCTTCTGGCTCATCAGGATACTGATGGGGCGCCCAACGATATGGCTTCTCCCGATGACCACAGTATGTTTGCCTTCGGTTTCCACATTATACCGCTTCAAAAGCTCCATAATACCGAAGGGTGTTGCGGAAATAAAGGTTTCCATATCCAGGGCCATTTTACCGAAGTTGGTAGGGTGAAACCCGTCTACATCCTTGTCCGGATGTACGGCCATCAGGATCTTCTCCTCGTCGATGTGTTTGGGCAGGGGTAGTTGTACGATATACCCGTCTATGTCTGCATCCTCGTTCAATTCCTGGACCAGCTCAAGCAGGGCTTCCTCTGTAGTATCTTCGGGAAGGTGTTTCAGCGTAGATTCGAACCCAATGCGCTTGCAGGAACGCACCTTGCTTCCCACATAGGTTAAACTTGCACCGTCATTACCAACCAGCACCGCCGCAAGGTGGGGCACCTTCTCCCCTTTTTCTTTCATTTCGGCCACTTGCGCGGCAATTTCTTCCTTAATTTGGTTTGAGATCTTCTTGCCGTCTAATAGGACCATAGGGATGGATATTGGTTACTGATTATTCTTTGGTGTTATCGCATGTTTTGCATCATTTGCATCATTTTTTTGCCTCCGCCGCCCTGCATCATCTTCATCATCTTGCTCATCTGGTTGAATTGCTTGAGCAACTGGTTGACTTCCTGTATATTCCTCCCGCTTCCTTTGGCAATTCGCTTTTTTCTGCTGGCATTCAGCTTATTGGGGTTCGCCCTTTCGTCAGGGGTCATGGAATGGATGATGGCTTCCACATGTTTAAAGGCGTCATCATCGATATCGATTCCCTTTAGGGCCTTCCCCGCTCCGGGGATCATCCCCATAAGGTCTTTCATGTTGCCCATTTTCTTGATCTGCTGGATCTGCTTCAGGAAATCGTCAAAACCAAACTTATTTTTGGCAATCTTCTTCTGGAGCTTACGGGCTTCTTCCTCGTCAAACTGTTCCTGTGCCCTTTCCACAAGCGAGACCACATCACCCATACCCAGGATCCTGTCGGCCATTCGGGCGGGGTAGAACACATCAATGGCCTCCATTTTCTCACCTGTACCAATAAACTTTATGGGTTTATTCACTACCGATTTGATGGATATGGCCGCACCACCACGGGTATCCCCATCGAGCTTGGTAAGGATCACCCCGTCAAAATCTAGGACATCGTTAAAGGCCTTGGCCGTATTTACGGCATCCTGACCCGTCATGGCATCTACCACGAAAAGGGTTTCCTGGGGTTGTACGGCATCCCTGATGTTGGCGATCTCCGTCATCATTTGATCGTCTACTGCCAGTCGACCCGCCGTATCGATGATCACTGTATTGAACCCATTGGCTTTGGCATACTCCACGCCTGCCTTGGCCAGGGATACAGGGTCACTATTCTCCCTGTCTGAATATACCGGCACCCCGATCTGGTCTCCTACCACATGCAACTGGTCAATCGCCGCTGGCCGGTATACATCACAGGCTACGAGGAGGGGGTTCTTAGATTTTTTCTTCTTGAGGAAGTTGGCCAGTTTTCCGGAAAAGGTGGTTTTACCAGAACCCTGAAGCCCTGACATCAGAATTACAGACGGACTACCCGAGAGGTTGATCCCTGCTGCATCGCCTCCCATCAGTTCGGTGAGTTCGTCCTTGACAATTTTCACCATTAACTGCCCGGGTTGCAGGGTTTTCAATACATTTTGCCCCAGGGCCTTTTCTTTTACCCGGTTGGTAAATTCCTTGGCGATACGGAAGTTCACGTCGGCATCCAGAAGTGCCCTGCGCACCTCTTTGGTGGTTTCCGCCACGTTGATCTCGGTAATCTGTCCATGCCCTTTTAATACGTGCAGGGCCTTATCCAGTTTCTCGCTTAAATTATCAAACATCCTCTACTGCTTTACTGAAGAAGTGCAAATTTAAGAATATCCCCCAGAAGAGGGAAACCTCAGCTGCCAAATATAAAATGTGAAAAGGGCAACTCCGGATTAGAGTTACCCTTTTCAGCAAAATTGGGGGCAAATAAGGTGATTTTTATGGGTTTACTCCCGGTTCACTATTGTTTTTTCTGAAAAACCAGTGTATCATAGGCTGCAGTACCGGGCTCAGCATCATCATTCCATGATTTGAGGACTATAAAGTCTGCTGAAAATTCAACCAGTTGCCAGTCATCATTAAGCTCTGCAAATGGCGCATCCTCTCCAAAGTTCAGGTATACCTTCAACTCGTTTTCATAGTTGCGTATTACCCTCCACAGGCCATTGAATAACGGATCCATGTTGGTGGAAACGGTTACCAGGTGCTCTGCCTGGAAGTTGAAGTCATATCCTTCAAACTCCTGAGTAATATCCATACCGTCTTCTGTGAACTCGGCTACTGTCCATTCTCCTTCCAGCATGGTGCCACGGATATCCAATACATCTCCATCATTGGCGTTATCATCACAAACACGTTGCAAGGTCAATTCGTAATCTATTTCAGGAACTTCGAACTTCAATCGGTCGTACCTAAGGCTGCTCAATGGCCACTCGAAACTTACTCCAGGCTCTTCTCCAATGGTAATGGCCATTACCAGTCTGCCCTGATCATTCCGTCCTATTTCCCAGGTACCTTCATAGGTGATCTCACTGTTGCTCAGGGTAACAATACCTTCGGCGAAGAATTGGAACTCGTATCCAAGCAGGCGGTCAATCTCCCAGCCCTGGTTAGTAACCTTCTTGATGATCCAGCTACACTCCTTCAGGATTTCCCTCAGGGTATCCGGCTCAACATCGGTCTCACAGGCCAGCTTCATAATGATGCGGTTACCTTCGTTTGAGAAGAGCTTTATCTTACCTTCTTCGATTTCGTACACCTTCCAGCTCAGGTTGAAATCAACCAGGGTATCAAAGAACAGTTCGAGCTCCACATAATCACTTCTGGTGTCGTTAAGCTCCCACTCCCCGTTAAGGATGTTTCCACCCCTGTCCTTTACAGTAACGGTTCCGTCTTCTGAGAAACGCATCAGGAAAGCTTCGTACTGGGCAGATTGGTTAACACCATCGCGCTCAACAGAAAGCACTATCCACGGGCATTCTACCAGCAAGTTGGCCAAACGCTCCTTGTCAAAATCGTCATCATTATAATCATCGTCATCATCTTCGTCACACGCCTGTTTTGCATTTTCTATAGTCATCGCCAGTTCGGCATTGTTTTCCACGGTAATTATGGTACCGTCATACAACTCGAGTTTCACGGGGAAATCGATGCTGATCAGGTCATCATCATCCAGGCCTTCAAGGAAACGACGTAATTCCTCATCATTATTAACAGTAACGCTTCCTGTTTCCACTTCATTGATATCAAAAGTGTAGAAGGTAACAGGATACACAAAATCAATACACTCGATGTCATCATCATCACCACCTTCAACACACTCTTCAGCCAGGGCAACCAGCTCTTCTGCATTGTTGATAGTAATTTCAGTGTAATCAGCGAGGGTAATGGTGATCGGGAATAAGATTTCGAGGAAGTCCATGTCATCCTCGAGTTGATCAAAGATCTCCTCTATCAGGTGCAGGTCTTCGCGGGAATCTATAGTAATATCAATTCCGTTAACATTCACGGTATACGGGAAATTCACCGCAAAACAGCTCGCACCGTCTACGATGTTGTCAAAAGAACCGTCTTTGGCAGCGGTCTGCTCAATGAGCTTGGCCGTTGAGGAACTGGCCATAATGGTCTGTTGCTCATCCGGTTGTGGTAATTCTTCAAATTCTTCCTGACAAGCAGTAAAGGTTAGAGCCATGCCAAGCAGGAATGCCATTGCTGAATAATTCAAGATCTTTTTCATAATGATTTGGAATAATTTGTTGTTTGTTCGCCCTTATAACAATTGATTCTCATCTTACCCTACCCTGTTTTTTAATTTTTTTTAAAATATCTTTGATACAGACCAACGTATAGAACCAGGGGCTTATGGATAATGTTTGTGAAGAGGAGGTGTACAATTCCCTCTTCAGGGCCAATTCCAAAACGGTATTCAATTACATATATTATAAATTCGGAAACGAAGAGAAAGCCTATGATGTAGTGCAGGAGGCCTTTATAAAACTGTGGGAGAATTGTGCCAAGGTTTCCCCTGAAAAAGCAAAGTCCTTTGTGTACACCGTTGCCAACAACCTTTACCTTAATCTTATTAAAGCGGAGAAGGTCCGTCAAAATTACGCAGCCAGCAGCAGGAAGAGTGTTTCCTATGAGTCCCCGGAGTTTCTCCTGGAAGAACAGGAGTACAAGGAAAAACTGGACCGAGCCCTGGAAAGCCTGCCGGAAAATCAGCGTACGGTTTTCCTGCTCAACCGGATCGATGGAAAAAAATACGCAGAGATCGCCGAAATGGAAGGGGTGAGTGTAAAGGCCATAGAAAAGCGGATGCATTTGGCACTGAAAACCCTGAGGGAACAAATCGAAGGGATTTGAAAAGGATGTACAACGATAAAAAGTTACGGATAAGCGACACCCAAGGAGAGTTTCTAATTTTTTTTCTAACTCAGGTAGGGTATTTCAAAGATAAGTTGTTATAAAGACGAAAAGAAAGCGATCATGCAAGAGAATTACCTCGCAAAATGGCTAAATAACGAACTCTCGGAAGAAGAGCGAAAGCGCTTTGAACAATCCGATGAGTTTGCTTCCTACAAGAAGCTCATAGAAGCTTCAGGGAAGTTGAGTGCCCCCCATTTTGACGTTGAAAAAGCACTGGCCGATCTCCAGGAGCGCAAAAGCACCAGGGGAGGTAAGGTGGTTCGCTTGCATCCGTTCCAGAAAGTATTGCGCGTGGCCGCTGCAGTAGCCGCTATAGCTGTGGTATCTTACTTCTATATAAATTCACTGGACACCGCTGTTCGTACCGATTTTGCGGAACGTAGTGAAATCGTTCTGCCGGATAATTCTGAAGTCATCCTTAACTCTGGCTCTGAAATTACCTACAGCGAAAAAAGCTGGGATAATGAGCGGTCCCTGACCCTCAAGGGAGAGGCGTTCTTCAAGGTAGCCAAGGGTGAAAGATTCCAGGTAACGACTACTGCGGGGACTGTAACCGTATTGGGGACAGAGTTCAATGTGGAAAATCGTGGAAATTATTTTGAAGTAAGCTGTTTTGAAGGCCTTGTCAGCGTAAGCTTTAAGGGGGAAGAAACCCGTCTTCCTGCAGGAACTTCCTTTCTGGCCATTAACGGAAACATCATACCTATGGAGAATCCGGAGGGGAGCCTTCCTTCCTGGATGAACAACGAAAGTAGTTTTAAAAGTACCCCACTATCCTATGTGCTGGAAGAACTGGAAAGGCAATATGACCTCGACGTTAAAACAGAAAATGTCAATCTAGAGCAATTGTATACCGGTACCTTCAGCAACACAAACCTGAATTTGGCGTTACAGAGTATAAGTGCCCCTTTGAATATGAGTTATACTTTAGAAGGGAAACAAGTACTAATCTATGCTGAAGACACGCCATAAGGGGATATTTCTCTCTATCCTATTCTTTATTGCTCTCTTGCCGGCAGGCTGGGCCCAGGAATCCTCCGGGAACCCTGTTCCTCTTGTGCCCTACATCGAGGAACTGGAAGAACGGTTCGACGTGAAATTCAGCTATGTGGATGAGGACCTCTCGACCTTGAAAATTATCAGGCCCGCTACCCAGGAGCTCAGTGAAATTTTGGCTGCTATTCGAAGGCAAACGCAGCTTACTATCAAGCAACTCAACGAGCGGTATTACACCCTTTTTAAAAGTAGTACGGTAGATATTTGTGGCCGGGTATTGGACAATTTCGAATCCAATAATATCCCGGGAGCCTCCGTAGAAATTTTAGGCAGCTCACTTGCACTGGTTACTGATATGAATGGTGAATTCACATTCACCAATGTGCCCCGTAAAGCGGTGTTGCGTATCCGCCATCTGGGGTATAAGATAAAATACATCACGGCAGAGGATCTGGTAGAACGCCCCTGTAAAACCATCCCCCTCAGTTTGCGCTATCAGGAACTTGAAGAGGTGGTGGTCTCCCAGTTTTTGACCACGGGGATCGACCGCCAGGATGATGCCAGCATCACCTTTAAACAGGAAGAGTTCGGGATCCTGCCCGGTCTCATTGAACCAGACGTCCTCCAGACCATTCAAGCCCTGCCGGGGATCAAGAGTATAGATGAACGCGTTTCTGATATCAATATACGGGGAGGCACCAATGACCAGAACCTCATCTTATGGGATGGTATAAAGATGTACCAATCGGGTCATTTCTTTGGCCTGATTTCTGCTTTCAATCCTTACCTCACCGATCAGATCACCCTGATTAAAAACGGGACCAGTGCCCAGTACGGGGAAGGGGTTAGCGGGATCATCAATATGGAAACAAAAAATACCCTGAATCAGCAGATCTTCGGGGGAGCCGGGTTCAACCTGATAAGCGGGGACGCCTATACTCAGATTCCCCTCAGTAATGACCTGGCTGTACAGGTGTCTGCCAGACGCTCGGTCACAGACTTTCTCAACACGCCTACATACAGTCAGTTTTTTGACAGGGCCTTCCAGGATACGCAGGTAAAAGGCGGGGGTTCCAATACCGATGCCGGGGTCAGCAGGCAGGAAGACTTTTACTTCTATGATTTCACCGGGAAGCTGCTCTACAATCCCAGCCCTTATCAGAAAATACGGCTGAATTTTATCACCATCAACAACAATCTGGACTATGAAGAGGAAGCTCAGGATACGGGCCGCAGGAACAGCAGTACCCTGGACCAGACCAACTTCTCCTTCGGGGGCAGCCTGGAAAGTCAATGGAGCCGACGATTTCGCTCCATAATAAATGCGTATTACACCCGCTATAACCTGGATGCCCAGATCAGTTCCGATAGTGGTGGTCAGGAGCTCTTTCAGAACAACCAGGTGATCGAAACCGCCCTGAAGGCTTCAGGTCACTATCAGTGGCGGCCAAACTGGTCTGTACAGGGGGGATATCAGCTGGCCGAGGTGGGGATCACCAACTTCACTGATGTCACCCAACCCCCTTTTAACAGCAATATCAAAGGGGTTATTCGTACCCATGTGTTATACTCGGAAATCAACCATAAATCAGATAACGGGAAAATACAAGCGACCACCGGCGTTCGTGCCCACCACATTGAGAACCTGAATACCTTTTCTGAAATCATCATAGAACCCAGGCTTAATGTCAGTTATCAGCTTAGCGAAGGCTGGCAGGCCCAGTTGCTGGGAGAGTTCAAGAACCAGACGACCAATCAGGTAATCGACCTTGAACAGAATTTCCTGGGGATCGAAAAACGGCGATGGATCCTTGCCAATACCGCAACAGACACGCTTATCAATGGGCGCCCAAACGAGCGGCCGTTGCCTATTGTAAGGAGCAAACAACTTTCTTTGGGCTTTAATTACGACAAAGGCCGCTGGTTTGTGGGACTGGAAGGTTTTTACAAGGGCGTAGACGGCATAAGTACAGATACGCAGGGTTTCCAGAACGAAGACCAGTTCAACGGGGAAATAGGGGAATACCGGGTAATGGGCATCGAATTCCTGATCAATCACAAGAACCGTTATTTCAGTACCTGGTTGAGCTACACCTATAATGACAACCAGTACACCTTCCCGGCCATCAACCCCAGTTCCTTTCCAAACAACCTGGATATACGGCACACGCTCACCTTTGCCAGTACCTATATGTACAGGGGCTTCAAATTGGGGGTGGGACTCAACTACCGCACCGGAAAACCCTATACAGAACCCCTGGAAGGCACCGCAGGGATAAACACCAGTGTATTTCCCTTTACCATTTCTTATCAATCTCCCAATAGCAGCCGACTTCCGGACTATCTCCGGGCGGATGTCTCTGCCCTTTACGAATTTGACCTCAGCCCAAGGGTCAGGGCAACGGCAGGAGCCTCAGTCTTGAATATACTCAACCGAAGGAATGTTTTGAACACCTACTACAGGCTTAACCGACAGAACGAAATAGAAACCATAGAAAGCATTTCACTCGGACTTACCCCCAATATAAGCTTCCGTGTAGCCTTTTAGTTCCGGTTCAGCCGGTTCATCACCATCACATGGGGGAAGGTAATAGCTGCAAGGAAATAAATGAGCACAGAAAGGAAGAGTTTGTCCTGATCTTTGAGGAAGTAATACAATACCCCAAGACCAATCAAAGAGGCCATCCAATAGAGGAAAGAAGACCTCACATAGGCCCAAATGCTGCGTTTGCTGATCTCACCACTTAGAAACTGCACCTGATCCAGTAGCGATGGAACACTATGCCAGATAACAAAATAGATACTAAATGCCCACAGCAACGATGCCGATTGGAATAAGATATAAAAAACGATCAGGTAAAACAGCTCTTCCAACACCGGGGTTACCACAATATTCTTGAACACTCCCCAGAAAAAAATGGAAAGGAATAGTACTGTGGCCCCGATTAAACCATATCGGTAAAAGGTCGTGGGAACCCGGAAATCTGTTGCATTATATATAATATCTGAAACCTGTTCAGCATGAAAATAGAACAGGAGGAAAAAGATGATCAGGCCGTAGGACATGAAGAAGACCTCTCTAACCCCTTTATATAAGGTTATGCGTGATGCCCAGTGTTGTTCCCCAAAATGATAGCCGCTGGCCAGCACAAAAAAGATGAGTGCCAGCAAGGGAACAAAAGAAAAGCAGAGTGCGATAAAGCCTATAACCAATAAATAGCTGATCAGGGCCCTTAAATAAAAGGAACGGGAAGTAAGGCCTGCGGATTTCTGAATTAGCTTGAGATCGTTCGCTCCGTGCATTATGCCAAAGGAAAATACCAAAAAGTAAGACAAAATAGCCTCCTCTTCGCTACCGATAAAAACAGCTAACCATAAGGTAAAAAAAGTGCTTACAAGCATAAAAGCACTGATATTCTTAATTTTAGAGGGGGCTATTTCCATAATTATCAAAAAATAATCATAAATTTTGACATTTTCTGTTTAAGTTTTATTATTTTTGGTTCAACAAAATTAACTAATTCTAGTTTTATGGAAAATTTTTTAGCATCACTTCCATTAGTCGCTAAGATAGCTACTAATGATTATGTTGGTTTCACCTTTTTCGTTGGGTGTATGGCCATGATGGCAGCTTCTGCCTTTTTCTTCCTGTCTATGAACAGCTATGACAGGAAGTGGAGAACTTCAATCCTGGTTTCCGGATTGATTACCTTTATCGCTGCAGTACACTACTGGTACATGCGAGATTACTGGGCGGCTAATATGGAGTCCCCTACTTTTTTCCGCTATGTAGACTGGGTACTTACCGTTCCGTTAATGTGTGTTGAGTTCTTCCTCATCCTCAAAGTAGCCGGAGCAAAGAAATCCCTGATGTGGAATCTGATTATCGCTTCTGTTATCATGCTGGTAACCGGATATCTCGGAGAGGCCGTTTACAGGGATTCAGCCGCGATCTGGGGTCTGATCTCAGGTATTGCCTACTTCTGGATTGTGTACGTGATCTGGTTTGGCGAGGCCAAGAAACTGGCTACAGAGGCCGGAGGTGCTGTTCTTAAGGCACACAAAACACTTTGCTGGTTTGTACTTGTAGGATGGGCCATCTACCCTATCGGATACATGGCAGGAACTCCAGGATGGTATGAAGGAATCTTCGGAGGACTTTCCATGGATGTTGTCTACAACATTGGTGACGCCATTAACAAAATTGGATTTGGACTGGTTGTTTACAACCTGGCTGTAGTAGCTTCTACTAAAGAGGCCTAGGCACCAAGGCAAACAAAAATGAAGAAGATCGCCCTTAGTGGCGATCTTTTTTATTACATGCGCTCTGGCACTTCTATCCCCAGCAACAAAAAAGCAGAGGCAATCACCTCTCCCAGCTTTCGGGTCAACTGTATCCTGAATTCCCGTTTATCCGCATCCGGCTCCCCTAAAATAGAAACCTGCTGGTAAAAGGAATTGAACTCCTTGACCAGGTCATAGGTGTAATTAGCGATCAGGGCCGGACTGTACTGCTCTGCCGCAGCCTGAATGGTTTCGGGGTAAAGCAGCATAAACTTCAGCAGCTCTTTTTCTTTGGGGTGCAACTCCAATGCTTCTGGAACGGCAATATCATAGCTTCCTTCGCCCTCAGGAGATTTGCGTAGAATTGACTGTATCCTGGCGTAGGTATATTGCACAAAAGGCCCCGTATTCCCTTGAAAATCCACGGATTCTTCAGGATTGAACAGAATGCGTTTTTTAGGATCAACCTTCAGGATAAAGTACTTCAGGGCCCCAAGGCCAATTACCCGGTATAGGGCTTGTTTTTCTTCTGTGGTATAGCCATCCAGTTTGCCGAGTTCCTCAGCAATGCGTCCGGCTGTTTGCGCCATTTCCTCCATCAGATCATCCGCATCCACAACGGTTCCTTCACGGCTTTTCATTTTCCCACTGGGGAGGTCAACCATCCCGTAACTTAGGTGGTAGAGCTGGTCCGCCCAGGAATACCCAAGTTTTTTCAGGATCAGGAACAACACCTTGAAGTGGTAATCCTGCTCATTCCCTACGGTGTATACCATCCCGTCAATATCAGGATGTCTTTCGGTCCTCATAATAGCCGTCCCAATATCCTGTGTCATATAAACCGCAGTCCCATCCGCACGAAGGACTATTTTTTCATCCAGTCCGTCTTCCGTGAGATCAATCCATACACTACCATCAGGTTTTTTGTAGAAGACCCCTTCATCAAGACCTTTTTGTACCACATCCTTACCGAGCAAATAGGTGTCGCTCTCGTAGTACAGCTCATCAAAATCCACTCCCATCCTTTGATAGGTTTGGTCAAAGCCATCATACACCCAGCCATTCATAGTTTTCCACAGTGCAACCGTCTCAGGATCCCCAGATTCCCATTTCCGCAGCATTTCCTGAGCCTCCAGAAGCATAGGTGCCTCTTTTTCGGCTATTGCCTTTTCTGCGCCCCCTTTTACCAGGGTTTCTATTTCCGTTTTATAGGCCTTATCAAAGGCTACGTAGTAATTTCCAACAAACTTGTCGCCCTTTATCCCCGTACTTTCCGGTGTTTCCCCGTTACCAAATTTCTTCCAGGCAAGCATGCTTTTACAAATATGTATACCCCGGTCATTGATGATCTGGGTCTTGTATACCTTTTTACCAGAAGCCTTCAGGATTTCTGACACCGAATACCCCAGAAGGATGTTCCGAAGATGGCCGAGGTGCAAGGGCTTATTGGTATTGGGAGAAGAATACTCCACCATTACTGTCCCCGTAAGGTCGCCCTGATGGTGCCCAAAGTTGGGAAGTTGCTTAACTGTATTGAACGCTTTAAGATAATAGGACGTGCTGATCACCAGGTTCAGAAAGCCTTTGATTACGTTAAAATCCGCTACCTCATCTACATGCTCCCTTAGATATTCCCCTATTTCCCTGCCGATAACCTCCGGATTACCCTTGACATATCGCAGCATCGGAAAAACCACCAGAGTAATATCACCTGTGAAATCCTTTCGAGTAGGTTGCAGCTCCACAGCGGGGAGATCAACCCCTTTAAGTGATTTTACGGCCTCTTTGATCCGTGATAGCAGCAGTTCATTCAATTCCATATTTCAGCTCAGTTGCGGATGCAAAACTACATAAATTTTAGGCTTTTGCAGGGATAACAATTTTTTAGGAATTCTATATCCGTCAATTCCATAACTTTAACAAAAATTGCAAATGAAACCGCTTCTCTACCTGTACCCGATCCTATTTTCACTGAATTCCAGGTATCCTTACACCATTCATGGTACACAGGACAGAGAACAGTTAAGCGGACCTAAATAGCACAGTATGCTAGTAAATGTCTCCTACAATAACAGGGAAATAAAGAAAAAGATCGAAGAAGCGGTAGGAAAGCCCTATACCTTAAAAGAACGATGGAAAAAGGGTGGCATTGGCTCTCCCAAATTGTTCATTACCGAAACCAGCGTGGAAATCGGCAACCTTTTAAAACTCGACAATAACCTGGATACCTGCAACATCGAACTCAGGCCAAAGGGGATCATCGTGCGATTCCGCTCCTTATTGGAAACCTACGGGCTCATTATCCCGTACTACAAATTAAGCCTGTACAAAGGGGAAGCCCAGGTGTATTCCATTTACAAAGACCATTACTTCATCAAGGTGAAGAGCAATAGCAAGGCCATTCAGCAGTTTTTCAAAAAAATCCTGGATGAAAAAGCAGACAATGCGCCCACTACAATTGACGATCTGTAGGCCATGAAGATTCTCATAACAGGTGCCAATGGATATATCGGGATGCGTCTTTTGCCCCTTTTGCTGAAGATGGGGCATGAAGTAGTATGCACCGTCCGCAATGCCGAGCGCCTGTCTATTGATGAAGAGACCAGATCCCAAATCGAAGTCATTGAAATTGACTTTCTGAAGGATGTGGACCCCAACCTTCTTCCAAAAGATATTGAAGTAGCCTATTTCCTGATCCATTCCATGAGTACTTCTACCCGGGATTTTGATGAAATGGAGGCGAAAACGGCCAGAAATTTCAATGCCTACCTCAGGGACACCATGGTAGAACAGGTGATTTACCTGAGTGGTATTGTAAACGACGACACCCTGTCCAAACACCTGAAATCCCGTAAAAACGTAGAGGACATCCTAGGGAGCGGGGATTTTAACCTTACTGTATTGCGTGCGGGTATCATTGTAGGGTCGGGCAGTTCGTCCTTCGAGATCATCCGGGACCTTTGTGAAAAACTCCCGGTAATGATCACCCCTAAATGGGTCCTGACAAAAACCCAACCCATTGCGATAAGGGATGTAATGAGCTTCCTGACCGGGGTAATCGGACGTAGGGACACCTATAATCAGTCCTTTGATATCGCCGGACCAGACGTACTCACTTATAAGGAAATGCTTAAAGGATATGCCCGGGTGAGGGGATTTAAGAACTGGATCATAACGGTTCCCGTAATGACCCCGAAGCTTTCCTCCTATTGGCTGTATTTTGTGACCTCCACTACCTACAAACTCGCCCTCAACCTGGTAGACAGTATGAAGATAGAAGTAGTAGCCCGTGATAACCGGCTTGAACAACTACTGGGTATAAAAACCCATACCTATGAAGAGGCCATTAAAATGGCATTCAAGAGAATAGAACAAAACCTTGTGATCAGCAGCTGGAAGGACAGCATGGTCAGCGGCCGGTTCAACAGCGATCTTGAAAAATTTATACAGGTGCCCAAATTTGGGGTGCTACGCGATGAGAAGAAGATCAAGATCGAAGATGAAAACCGGGTCCTGGACAACATTTGGAAAATAGGGGGTGAAACCGGCTGGTATTACGGTAACTGGCTATGGAGACTCCGGGGCTTGCTGGATAAATTCAGTGGAGGGGTTGGGTTACGGCGCGGCCGAACCAACCCGGACCGAATTTACCCTGGGGATTCCCTTGACTTTTGGCGGGTACTTTTAGCGGACAGGGAAAAGAAAAGGCTGTTGCTTTTTGCGGAGATGCGCCTCCCAGGGGAGGCCTGGCTGGAATTCCGGATAGATGATCAAAATTATTTGCACCAGGTGGCTACTTTCCGTCCGCGCAGTTTAAAAGGGCGGATTTACTGGTACGCGGTGTTACCTTTCCATTATTTTATTTTTAGCGGAATGATTAAAAATATTGCCAGGGCCTGAAAAAGTTCATTCCAGGAAGTTACATTTTAGCTTTTTCCCTCGTCTATGAATAGAAGTAAACACCCAGAACGCATGTTTCCTAAAAATAACCTTCTAGCTTTATTTTTTATCCTCGTCGGAACCTCTGGTTTTTGTCAATCTTTCACTTCCCGGTTAATAGACGCAAAAACAGGTGAAGGGATCCCCTATGCCACTATCCGTTACGGTGAAAATTCAGGCATCATCACCAATGAAGAAGGGGTTTTTAGCCTCAGGCGGGAGGCAATCCCTGAAAACCAGGACTCCCTGTATATTTCCTGTATGGGTTATGAAAATATGGCGATCCCCTATACACGCACGCTGGACAGCCTGATTGCCATCAGTCCCAAACCCATAGCTCTCAATGAGGTGTACCTTTTCAACCAGGACCTTGAAGTTGACGAAATCATAGCCCTGGTCAAAGAAAATTTGCCTTTGAACTACAACCGAGAGCCCGTTAAGCAACGTTTGTTTTTTCGACAGAGCAGTCTCAACGACCTGGACAAATTCAATATCGACTTCAAAAAATCAACCATTGCGGAGCTTAGTGAGGAGTTTCTGGATAGTGTGGTGGCCATCCTGCCAAGAAGTGCTGCTTATTATACAGAAAGTCTCTGTAACTGGTATAGTAATGCTTCAGAAAACCGGTTGAACATTGAGAAAGCCGCTGAACTCTACGATAAAAACAACGAGGGGTCCATGGAGGCACTCTCAGAAAAACTGGAGAAGATCTTTAAGGAAAACGTCAAACCCAATTCCTATCTGAAGATCAAATCCGGGATATTCGGGACCAAAATGCAGCTCGACTCTGTTTTTGATTCGGAAGAAGAGGCCGCGAACGTTAAGCGGGAAATCGAGGAAGAGGAGAAATCGTACTTTCTGGCAAACCGGAAAAATACACTTCAGGAGGTCTATGACCACCTTTTTTACCATGAGGACACCAAGGTAAACTTCCTGGAAAAGTCCAGACGCTATGATTTTGCCCTGCAGGGGTTTTCCAATATTGGTGACGCCGGGGTATATGTGATTTCGTTTGCACCCAAACGGTCTGCTGATTTCAGGGGCACCCTGTACGTAAACATTGACGACTTTGCCATTATGCGTCTTGATTACGAAAACGTAAAGCCCCTAAGACGTATAAGACTGCTGGGACTTAGCTATGAAGAACAGGTCTACAGGGGCACCACCCTTTTCTCCAAGGGCACTAATGGCAAATACGACCTTCGCTTTGCAGAAAAGGTTATCGGAAACAAAATGGGGGTTCGGAGGCCGCTTAGCGTAATTGAGAAAAATAAATACGTAAAGGGAAGGCGCAAACAGAACGAGCTTTCCATGGAGCTGGACATTTCCAATTTCAATCAGGAGAAGTACGAAGTAGTCGTATTTGAAAGCCAGCCCATCAGTAGAGAAGATTTTCAGAAGGTTCTGGAAAATGAAAATGTCAAGGCTACCTATCTCTCGCAGTACGATCCAGAATTCTGGAAGGGCTATGATATCATGGAACCCAACGAGGCCATACGCACGTTTAGTGCTGCCGCAAAATAACAGTTAGACACGCGGTAAGAATACCTCAGCCATCATGCAACGCGCACTGCCGCCCCCACAGGTTTCAATGGTGTCCAGCGGACTATGGACCAGAGTACTGTATTTCTCCAGGGTACTAATCTGTTCAGAGGTTAAACTTTTATAGGCGGAACTGCTCATCACCAACAGCCGTTCATCATTTTTTCCAAGGACCTGCAGCATGTTCCCTGCAAACTGGTGCATTTGGGCTTCTGTTATAGGAACAATCTCTTTTCCGTCCTGCTTCAGGTGCTGCAAGACGTTTTTCTTCTCAGCTTTATCATCGATGCTGTCCAGGCAGATCACAGTAAACCTTTCCCCCATGCACATCATGACATTGGTATGGTAAATCGGTAATCGTTCCCCATCTACGCTTTGATAGGCAGTAAAAATAATGGGGGTACATTCGAAATCCTCACAAAACTCAATAAGCAGTTCTTCATGTGCCCGCTCTGATAGCGCACAATAGGCTTTTTGGTTTACCCGGTCTTTTAAAATACTGCCCGTGCCTTCCAGAAAAAGTCCGTCTTCCTCGGCAGAAGTATAATCCAGAACATTGTCGATCCTGAAGCCCTTTTCTTCAAGCAAGTCGAGCAGGTCTAACCGGCGCTCCCGTCTGCGGTTCTCGGCGAACATGGGGTATATTACCACCGTACCGTTTTCATGAAAGGATATCCAATTGTTCGGAAATACGGCATCCGGGGTGTCCGTCTCCTCCCGGTCATCAACTACGATCACAGATACCCCATGGTCCCGTAACACCTCAACAAACTGGTCGAATTCTTCCTGTGCACGCCGGTTTATTTCTGCATTTTTGAGGGACATGTCCTCCATAAAGTAGTTGTTCACGGCAGTTTGTTCGTTCATCCGAAAATTTACCGGCCGGATCATTAAAATGGTATTGGTGATTTGCTTCATTTGCGTCCTGAAAAATTGCCCATAAATGTACGTATTTCCCCCCTATTTAACACCCGAAATAAGCGGGAGGACAAGCTTGTTCTGCAGGAAGTTTTCATACGGTAGAAATGTATAGTCACTGCCCCTGTTTCCAGGGTATCCAAAGGACTTGAGAACTAAAAAAGTGTATGCTAGTTTGGCAAATTGTGAGGTAAGCGGCATCAGCCCCTAACCAGGGGCATGGTGCTGCAGCGTAAGAGGCCTCCCTGTTTGGAGATCTGAGAATACGCTATTTCCTCAACAGTAAACCCCTGATCCCGCAGCCAGTTGTTAAGTCTTGTGAAGTTGCGTTCAGATACCACTACTTCGGGAGAAATAGAGAATACATTGGGGAACATCTGATACATCTCATCCACGGTAATTTCAAACAGCTTATCCTTGCCAAAGTAATCTACCAGCCACTGGTATTCCTCCTCTACCAGAAAGCCCTCCTTACAAATAATGGCCTGGTCTTTTCCTACCGGCTGAAAACAACAGTCAAGGTGCAGCGCATTTTCTTTTGGGTTGATGATACTTTTGCGCAATTCAAAGGACTTTACCTGTTTATGGGGAAACATGCTCCGGATATACTCCACCCCTTCTTCATTGGTGCGTGCAGTGATATAATCAGGATAATCATGCCCGGTGTAAGTACCGATAAAAATATGGTCACGCCAGGGCATAACATCTCCCCCTTCAATATGCACTTCCTCGGGCGGGTATAAAATGTTCTCAGGATCGATATATTCCAATACATGCAGGATGGCTTCAAACTCTTCTTCCCGATGCGGCAGAATATTGGCCTTTATGAGTTTATCCTCAATGACAAATGCAATATCCCGTGAGAAAATTTGGTTGCAATCAGGTATTATTTCCGGTCGGAACAACTGTACCCCATATTTCTGGAATACGGCAGCAAAACCCTCCATTTCCTGGATCATGTCTTCCTCCTTGGGATAGGTTCCGGCAAGGATATGTTCTAACGATTTTGGATCGTAAGCGTCTTCGGGTTTAGGGACCGGGCCATTGCTCCTGGCCGTACCGAGCAAGACCGCCTTCAGGGGCGAGGTCTCATCATAGACATTGAGGTTGAGCATACAGGATTAGGCGTGGTATTGGTACTACCTTTTGCGTAAAGGCACAAATTTTCTGTTGTTCGCTCCTATATACAACTGTCTTGGACGTCCTATAGGCTCCTTGTTCAAACGCATTTCCCGCCATTGGGCAATCCATCCGGGCAGGCGTCCCATGGCGAACATCACAGTAAACATCTCAACCGGGATACCCAGTGCTCTGTAAATGATCCCTGAATAGAAATCCACATTGGGGTATAATTTCCTTTCTACGAAATAAGGATCCTCTAGCGCTACTTTCTCAAGGCCCTTGGCGATATCCAGGATAGGATCGGTGATCCCCAGATCATCAAGCACCTCATCAGCAGCTTTTTTGATAATCCTGGCCCTGGGGTCAAAATTCTTGTAGACACGGTGGCCAAAGCCCATTAAGCGGAAAGGATCATCTTTATCCTTTGCCTTGGCCATGTATTTTTCGGTATCCCCCCCATCGGCATGGATGGCTTCCAGCATTTCCAGTACCGCCTGGTTGG
>NZ_CEYNTP010000007.1:0-28594 GCF_982873095.1 Lentiprolixibacter sp.
GTCCTGGGTCCATGGGGGATCAAAGGTAATCTCCACCTCAGCACCCCTTACCAGATCAAGGGATTTCACCTTTTCCTCTACTTCCATAGGCAGTGATTCCGCTACCGGGCAATTAGGTGAAGTCAGGGTCATCAGGATCTTTACGTCGTTTTCTTCGTTCACAAAAACGTCGTAAATAAGCCCGAGTTCATATATATCTACGGGAATCTCAGGATCGTAAATGGTCTTTAGTACCCGAACGATCTTTTCTCCCAGTTCCTGTGTATCTCGAATAGCCTCACTCATAGTGTTTAATTCAATTGGGTTTGATAGGCAATGGCATACATCTTCAATTGTTTGATCATACTTACCAGGCCATTGGCGCGCGTGGGGGATAAATGTTCTTTCAGCCCGATCTCATCGATGAATTCGGTATCAGCATCAATGATGTCCTGGGGTTTTTCCCCGCTGAACGCCCGTATCAGGATGGCAATGATGCCTTTGGTAATTATCGCATCACTGTCTGCCGTAAAAACCAGCTTGTCCTTATCGAGTTCGGCATGTACCCAGACTTTACTCTGGCAGCCTTTGATAATATTATCATCGGTCTTATAGGCCTCGTCGATGAGGGGAAGGGATTTCCCGAGTTCGATCATATATTCATACCGCTGCATCCAGTCGTCAAACATGGAAAACTCCTCAACGATTTCGTCCTGCTTTTCCTTAATGCTCATGATCAAATTTTTAGCAAAAATACGATAAGTAGACGGGTCATTCAACAGTTTCTGCCAATGCCCGCATCAGGGCAATCAATGCTTTAAGCGACTCGGGAGGGTTATTGTCGTCAAATGCAGGGGTTTCATAGCTGCGTGTTCCCTTTTGCATGGAAAACACCCCTATGGCCGACCTGTCCGTAGCACTTTGTTCCGTTTCCACCTCAAGTTCCGCAAGGGTGTCCGGATGTAAATCCCCCAGTTGCCTGAGCAGCTCCTGCCATTCTATGGGTTGTACCTTTCTTTGTCTGTAGGATTCCAATGAACGGTCTTCAAACACCCTAATGGATTCCTGATCAACTTCAATGCGGTAAAAGTATCCCCTGGATGAGGCCTCATAGACCAGAAGATCGGGTGAATCCTGTACATTGGAATTGTTGGCACATCCACCGATCTGAAATATCGCCATCCAACAGATAAAAAAACGCATGCCTTTGATTTTAAATTTGCTTTACGAAGTATACAAAAAAAGGCACCAAAAAGGTGCCTTTCAAAGTAAAAGTTATTTCCACTAGGGTATAATGAAACTCTCCCTGGGACCTCCTGCGGTAAAAATGGCCCGCATTCGTTCCTTTTGTCCGGTTGAGAACATATACATACATGCGTCATCCACATAGTCCATATAGTTCATAGTCATGTCATTAGACCTGCAATGTACGGTGGGATAGCCTGGACATCCGTAGTTGGGACGATCAGACTTAGGCGTATCCGCTACAAAATCATCTCGGTTGCAGCGCCCATCTCCCCAGATATGGCGCAGGTTTAACCAGTGCCCCACCTCATGGGTGGTTGTTCGACCTTCGTCAAATGGCGGCTGAACAAAGCCTGTATTTCCAAAGAATTGTGGAGAGACTACTATCCCGTCTGTGGAAGCACTACCGCCCGGGAATTGCGCATACCCCAGGATGCCCCCACCAATGTTGCATACCCAAATATTCAATTTAGATTCTGGATTCACAGCATCAGAACCTCCGTTGGAGGAAAACTTCATGTCATCATTAGTACCCCAGGATGTCCTGCTGGAAGAAACCCGGATAACCTGATCCACCGTAAAGTTAAAATCAGAATCGGCTACCAGGGAAGAAAATTCTCCCGGAACACCATTCACATCGTTGTTAGTGGCATTAAAATCGTCATTCAGGACAGCAATTTGAGAATTGATCTGGGCATCGCTTATGTTTTCATTGGAATTGCTATAAATTACATGTACCACAACGGGGATATTGATCACCCCAAGTCCGTCGTCAACCGGAGGTTCCTCTCCCCCGCCCCCGCCGGAGCCGCCACCACCGTTACCATTACCAGGTTTGTCTGGTTTTTTGGAAGCAATAAAGGTCCGTGTATGTTTTTCGATATTGTACATCCGCTGCTCAAGGCCGGGATTAGCCCGCAACTTTTCATTTAAGACTTTCATGGTTGCGCAGGATTTTCCCTTAGGGCCTTTGGCCGCAGTATCGTCAGGTTCATCCGTGTACACGAAGAAATCGCTCATATCCACCTGGATGTCCTGAGCTTCAGGGAGCACAGCCTGATTTGTTTCCTTTTCACAGGAGAGCAGGATCATAGCCGCCAATCCCCCTAAAAACAGTACTTTTTTCATAAATGTTTTGTGTTTAATGGTTATTTACTGCCCTGAATATAGAATTTTTTAACAAATAATTAAGAATACAAGGGATGATTACCGATGAATGGTCTTTACGATGACTTTACTAAAATGAGGGAAAAACTGAAAATCCTTCCGGATACTATTGTAGCATGGCAACAGCCCTTTTTACCCCGGCTACCAGTGCATCTACCTCTTTGCGGGTGTTGTAGAAACAAAAACTGGCCCTCACCGTTCCCGGGATCTGATAGTAATCCATAATTGGCTGTGCGCAATGGTGCCCGGTTCTTACGGCTATCCCCATTTTATCCAGTAGTGTCCCAATATCGTAAGGGTGTATACCCTTCACATTGAAAGAAATAACCGAGGTCTTATTGGTAGCAGTCCCGTAAATCTTAAGGCCTTCAATGGCGAGGAGCTGTGCTGTAGCATAGGCCAGTAATTCATTTTCATAGGTGGCGATAGTCTCAAAGCCAATGGCGTTCAGGTAATCAATTGCAGCTCCAAATGCGATACCCCCACAAATATTAGGAGTACCTGCTTCAAATTTATGGGGCAGGTCGGCATAGGTAGTTTTTTCGAAGGTGACCTCAGCGATCATTTCGCCCCCACCCTGATAGGGCGGCATTTTATTCAGCCATTCTTCCTTTCCAAAAAGCATGCCCATCCCGGTAGGACCACAAACTTTATGGGCAGATACCGTGTAAAAATCCACATCCAGTGCCTGCACATCCGCAATCATATGCGGGGCGGCCTGGGCACCATCTATCAATACGGCTGCCCCTACGGCATGAGCGGCCCGGATGATCTCTTCTATGGGATTGATGGTTCCGAGGGCATTGGAGACGTGGTTACAGAATACCAGTTTTGTATTTTCATTCAGCTGGCTGTGAAACGTTTCCATGATAAGCTCTCCATCGGTATTCATAGGGATTACCTTCAGGGTAGCTCCTGTCTTTTCACACAGCATCTGCCAGGGCACAATATTGGAGTGGTGTTCCATTGCGGAAACCAATAATTCATCTCCCGACTTCAGAAAAGGGGCAAATCCATTAGCTACCAGGTTGATGCCATGGGTCGTGCCCGAAGTAAAGATGATCTCATGGGCCTTGCGGGCATTGAAATGCTTTTGAAGGGTCTGCCTTGCCTTCTCATACGCATCGGTAGCTTCCTGGGAAAGGGTGTGGACGCCGCGGTGGATGTTGGCGTTGTAGCGGGAGTAATAATCCACTATAACCTCCATGACCTGTTTCGGGGTCTGGGAAGTAGCCGCATTGTCCAGGTAGACCAAAGGGTGACCGTGGATCTCGCGCTTCAGGATGGGAAAATCCTGTCGAATCTTTTGTACGTCCAGCATTGCAGTTTTCATGAGGTGCAAAGATACCGAAGCTTTTAGTTATCCCTTGTGAAACAATACATAAATATTAAGTAGGCTTCTTGTTTAAGACCTCTATATCCAGAATCAAAAACGAAGCCCTACGCCAACTTTTAATAACCCAATTTCATTTATAGTAAAATCCAGGTCTTGTCTGATGTAATCGTATTGCAGCTGCAGAAACCAATTTCTGTAAACATCTAAGGATACACCAAGGTTCAAATTTAAACCCCCTTCAGTAAATGAAAAATCCCCACCAGGAAAAGAGTTGAAATTAGAGCTATTAAAAAAATCCCAGGTATACCCCAATCCAAAAGAAGGACGCAATCCTTCCAATCCGGGAATTCTAGTTTCCAGAAATAGCCGGGGCTGCAAAAAAACACGGCTGAAATCGATGTCTTCACTGCCATTTCCAATACTGCTATCAAAGAATAGACTGCTATTAACAGATGCCCCTAATTCAAATCTTCCAAATTCCAGAAATCGATACCGAACACCCAGATCCAGGATACCTCGTCCATCGAGATCGAATTCATCCCCTACGGAAATGGGGTAACTGGCTTCCACGCTCCATTTTTTGTCCTGGGCGCTGGCCGTTGCCAGGATCATGAAGAGTAAAAAGGCAAAAGTGTAGTACTTTTTCATATTGAATTTACTTATTAGTGGTTTTTCAATTGGTACTTGTTAAAAAGTCAAAAGCCCTTTTCACCATATATTAAAACCGGATCCCTCCTCCGAATTTTAATATACTTATCTGGTCATCGGGATTAACTTCAGAATCAATTAAAATCAAGTCATACTGAATATTGAGATACCAGTGTGATGTTATGTTGTAACTAGCCTGTACATTGAAATTGAAGCCTCCACTGTTTTCAATTCCATCAATTCTGCCTTCTTCGTTGAAGAAGAGCTGCCCCTGTGATCTTAAAAAGGTGTAACCTATACCTGCTCCCATGACAAGTTTCTTATTGGGAGGTAAGGCAAATTCAGCGAAAAGACGCGGCTGAAAAAACTGGTCTGTAAACTTCACTTCTCTGAGCCCTAGCGGATCATTGCGGTCTGGTAATTCATCTGCAAAACGCGTGTAGTTGAATGATATACCTAAATTAACATTCCCTGCAGATAAGAAGCGGTACCCGATGCCAAAATCCATAAGGCCCCTCTCATCACTATTAAAAGTGTTCCCAATGGATACGGGATAATGTGCTTCAAGATGCCATTTTTTGTCCTGGGCGCTGGCGGTCAGAAAAAGTAAAAAAAGGAGAAATGTAAGCGTGTAGTTCTTTGTCATAAATAGGTGATTTAAGAAGTTAATTGAAATGAAAAAGGTAAAAATCCCGGATTTCGGTACTAAAACCGGATACCAGCGCCTACTTTCATCAATCCAATAGTCCTGTCATCACTCTCCCCGGATGAAAGGATAAGGTCAAATTGCGTCGCCAGGAACCAGCTGTTCGAAATATCCAAAGTCAAACCCGCATTTGCATTCAGTCCGCTGTTCCAGTTTACCGTTTTCCCTGTGCTCTGCTCCCCGACTAGATTTTCAACTGAAATGCGGTATGCTGTCCAACCCAGGCCCGCCAACAGCTGTAATTTTCCATTCTGCGTAGCCGGCAAAGCAGCAAAGAAGCGGGGCTGTACAAACAAATCCCGAACCTTGTCTGTCTGAGGAGGGTCTGAATCCCGGACAAATTTCGTAGAAAACCAGCTCCCATCCAGCGACGCCCCCAGCTGCCAATTTCCTACTTGTGCAAATCGGTATTTTGTTCCAATTCCAAACAAGCCTTGGTTAGAGGCTCCAAAATCTTCTCCAATGGAAACAGGGTAATTCACTTCTATACTCCAGTCCTTTTCCTGTGCGTGTACTAAAATCATCCCCATGAACAGGAGTGCGATGGAAAGTGTTTTCTTCATCTGGTTGTTGTACTTAGTTAGTAATACTAAGCTATACAACACATAAAATGCGTCCTTCTAAAAGAACGTTAATTAGGATATTTTTAGGAGAATTTCCTTACAAGTCAAACCCCATCCTTACCCCAAGTTTTTCCGCAATCAGATTGTTGATACGGTTCTTGAGTTCGGGCAGGCGTACACTGTTCATGACATCATCGGTAAAGGCGTACATCAACAATGCAGTTGCCTCTTTTTTGGGGATTCCCCTGGACTGTAGGTAGAACATGGCGTCTTCATCGAGCTGACCAATGGTACAGCCATGCGAACATTTAACGTCGTCCGCAAAGATCTCCAGCTGGGGTTTGGTATTGATAGTGGCCTTGTCGCTGATCAGGATATTGTTGTTTTGCTGAAAGGCGTTCGTCTTCTGGGCGATCTGGTCCACAACGATCTTCCCGTTGAACACCCCTGTAGATTTTTCCCCGTAGATCCCCTTGTAATCCTGGTGGCTCTCAGAGTTGGGTTCCTGGTGATGCACCAGGGTGTGGTGGTCCACATGCTGTTTTTCCCCTATAATGGTTACCCCTTTCATGGTAGAGTCAATATGGGAACCGTGCTGGTAATAGTTCAGGTTATTCCGGGTGAGTTTCCCGCCAAAGGAAAAGGTGTGCACCTTTACCGTACTCTTGGCTTTCTGGGAAATATAGGTATTGTCTATGAGCGAAGCTGTGTGCCTGTCGTTCTGCACCTTGTAGTAATCCACGATGGCATTCTCGGCAGCAAAGATCTCAGTAACACTGTTCGTAAGGATCTCATTGTCTGTAAGGCTCTGGTGCCTTTCGATCACCTGGAGTTCCGCATTTTCCTCTACCACAATGAGGTTGCGGGGTTGCAGCATCAGGGCGGCCTCTGTTCCAGTGGAAAAGTGCAAAATCTCTACAGGTTTAATGGGCGCTTTATTTTTGGGGATATAGATGTAAGCCCCTTCCCTGCTAAAGGCCGTGTTAAGGGAAGTCATATGCTCCTCCCTGGAGGCTGCCTTGTTAAAGTATACATCGATCACCTGCCTGTACATGGGCTTGCTGAGTGCAGCACTCATAAGACATACATCCACCCCATCATGGGTGGTCTCCGAAAGATAGGAGCTGTACACCCCATCAACAAACACGATCTTATAGGTGTCTATTTCGTGCAGGAAATATTTCTTCACATCCCGGTACTCAAGTGTTTGGGACTTTTTGGGAAAAACACTGAAATTTACTTTTGCCAGTTTCCTTAAAGAGGTGTATTTCCAGGCTTCTTCCTTGCTAGTGGGAAAACCTTTCGCCTCGAAATTCTTAATCGCATTGAGGCGTATTTCGTGAACAGGGTCTTCTACATCTACCTTGTTCTCAAAAGCCATAAAGGAGGATACCAGTTTTTCTTTCAGATCTATTGCCATGTTTTCCTTGCTGTAACTTTAACCGAATTGCGACACTCTCTATGAAGCTATGCTACCGGTTCGTTTTTAATCCAATCGTACCCTTTTTCTTCAAGTTCCAGGGCCAGTTCCTTGGTGCCGGATTTCACGATCTTTCCTTCGTGCAGTACGTGCACATAATCCGGAACTATATAATCCAGCAGACGCTGGTAGTGGGTAATTACGATTACCGCGTTGTCTTTGTTCTTTAGTTTATTTACGCCATTGGCCACGATCCTGAGGGCATCGATGTCCAGTCCGGAATCGGTTTCATCCAGGATCGCCAGTTTAGGCTCCAGCATGGCCATCTGGAAGATCTCATTCCTCTTTTTCTCCCCCCCGGAGAACCCTTCATTCAGGGATCGGGAAAGGAATTTGCGGTCGATTTCCAGCAGTTCTGCCTTCTCGCGGATCTTCTTCAACATCTGGTTGGCAGGCATCTCTTTTTCTCCCCTGGCCTTGCGGGATTCATTGATGGCCGTTTTCATAAAATTGGTCACGGTAACCCCAGGGATTTCCACAGGGTACTGGAAAGACATAAAAATGCCTTTGTGGGCACGCTCCTCAGGAGCCGTATCCTCAAGGTCTTCCCCATCCAAAAAAACCTGTCCTTCCGTTACCTCAAATTCTTCTTTTCCGGCGATTACAGCAGCCAGGGTACTTTTCCCGGATCCATTGGGGCCCATTATCGCATGCACTTCACCGGCATTGACTTCAAGGTTGATCCCATTCAAAATCTCGTTGCCTTCAACCCCGGCATGTAGATTAACTATCTTAAGCATTTCGTTTTATTTTAAATATTTAGGTGCCTTAGGCAGCTTTTCAAAATCTTCTTTTTGATGTTGCAGGTAGACCTCAGCGTTCTCCGCTTCTGCAAAAGCTTCGAAAGCCTTCATGCTCTCCCGTGTTTGGGCAACATCGTAATTAAATATGGGGATACGCTGGTATTCCCTGTTCTCGTAAAAATGGTACAGATCGCCAGAAAGCAATAAGGGGCCATGTTCCTTCATGTTGAGGTACAACACCTGGTGTCCCGGGGTATGTCCCGGCATGTATTTGAAAACCACAGTGCCGTCCCCGAATACATCGTAGTCCCCTTCGATCTTTTTCACCTTGTCCAGGTCTTTCACAGCTTCGTACATTTCCGGATTGGAGCTGCGCACTTCCTCTCCCATAACGAAATCATACTCCTCTTTCTGGACCAGCCATGTAGCCTCTTTTAAAGCAGCGGCATGCCCGGTATGGTCAAAATGGGTATGGGAAAATGCGATATAATTAATGTCCTCTGTGCCCAAACCGATGCTGGCCAGTTGGTTGACCACTGAATCCTTTCTGGACACGGTAAAATTGCCGTCAGGAGAGGTATACGGCTCGGGAAGGCCAATAAGGGATTCAGACAACCCGGCATCCCACATCAGGGTGCCTTCCGGGTGCACGATCACATAAAAGGCATCTGCAAACTCTTTACTTTGCCCCTTGTAGGTTTCGTCCTGGGCAAAAAGCTCCAGGGCGTTCACTTGCACCGTACCCCCGTCAAAGGTGTACAATTTGATTTCGGGTGCCTCCTGAGTTTTTGCATCGGCTTGCTCTTTTGATCCCTGCTTGCAGGAAGCAAAAGCCAAAACCAAAACTGCCAGTATAACGTTCTTCAATTTCATAGTTATCTTATCCTACTGAACCCTCCAGGCTTATTTCCAATAATTTCTGGGCTTCCACCGCAAATTCCATGGGAAGCTTGTTCAGCACTTCCTTGCTGAATCCGTTCACGATCAAAGCAATGGCTTTTTCCGTATCGATCCCGCGCTGGTTGCAGTAAAATATCTGGTCCTCCCCGATCTTACTCGTAGTGGCCTCGTGTTCTATCTGTGCACTTTTATTCCTCGCTTCTATATAAGGAAAGGTATGGGCGCCACAGTTGTTGCCCATAAGCAGTGAATCACACTGGGAAAAGTTCCTTGCGTTTTCCGCCCTGCTGTTTACCTGAACCAGGCCGCGGTAGCTGTTCTGGGATTTTCCGGCAGAGATCCCTTTCGAAATGATCGTACTCCTGGTGTTTTTCCCGAGATGGATCATTTTGGTGCCGGTATCCGCCTGCTGGTAATTGTTTGTTACGGCAATGGAATAAAACTCTCCTATAGAATTGTCTCCTTTTAACACACAGGAAGGATATTTCCAGGTAATTGCAGAACCAGTTTCCACCTGGGTCCAGGATATCTTGGCGTTGCGCTCGCAAAGTCCCCGCTTGGTAACGAAGTTGTATACTCCTCCGTGTCCTTCCTTGTCCCCGGGGAACCAGTTTTGAACAGTAGAATATTTGATCTCCGCATTGTCAAGTGCAATAAGCTCTACGACCGCCGCGTGCAATTGGTTTTCGTCGCGTGAAGGGGCGGTACACCCTTCGAGGTAACTCACATAACTCCCCTCATCGGCGATCACCAGGGTGCGTTCAAACTGTCCTGTTCCCGCCTGGTTGATCCTGAAATAGGTGGAGAGCTCCATGGGACATTTTACGCCTTTGGGAATGTAGCAGAAGGAACCATCTGAAAAGACCGCTGAATTCAGCGCAGCGTAGAAATTATCTTTCTGGGGGACAACAGTACCTATATATTTTTTGACAAGATCCGGATGCTCCTGAATGGCCTCTGAGATGGAACAAAATATGATCCCCTTCTCTGCCAGGGTCTTCTTAAAGGTGGTGGCTACAGAGACCGAATCCATTACGATATCCACGGCCACACCTGCAAGTTTCTTTTGCTCTTCAATAGAGATCCCCAGTCTTTTGAAGGTATCGAGTAATTCCGGGTCTACCTCATCCAGGCTGTTGTACTTGGGTTTTTTATTGGGGGCAGAGTAATAGGAGATATCCTGGAAATCGGGTTTCTTGTAATGGATATTGGCCCATTCCGGTTCCACCATTTCCTTCCACGCCTTAAATGCCTCAAGACGCCAGTCTGTCATCCATTGTGGCTCATTCTTTTTCTTAGAGATGGCAATAACAATCTCTTCATTGAGGCCTTTGGGCAAGGTGTCCGATTCGATGTCGGTGTAAAACCCGTACTCGTATTCCTTAGTCTCCAGTTCTTTCTTTAACTCTTCTTCAGTATACCCCATGTGCTATATACTTTTATTATGTTATCAGAGAGAGAAGCTCTCCCCACATCCACAAGTGCGCTGTGCATTGGGGTTATTAAAAACAAATCCTTTTCCATTAAGGCCACCTGAATACTCCAGGGTCGTCCCCACCAGGTAGAGGAAACTTTTCTTGTCTACTACAATCCGTACCGAATTGTCTTCAAAAACCTTATCCGTATCGGAGGCCTGGTTATCAAATTTCAGTTCGTAGGACAGACCGCTGCAACCACCGCTCTTTACACCAACACGCACGAAATCTGTATCGGCATTGAATCCCTCCTCTGTCATCAGGGACACCACCTTTTGTTTAGCCGTATCGGAAACCTTAATCATTTTATATGGATTTATTCTAAATAGTTTGCAAATATAATGAAATACCGGGTTTTCCAGCATTTTCTAACATTATTATAACGTATAGCAGGATAGTATTCCTCTATAAATGACCCGGGTGTCCCTATTTGAATTTAACAAGGACAAGGTCCGTATTTCCTTTGTTTTGCACACCCATAAAATCCGGACTGTTGCTGGAACCAACAACCACAATACCTTGCCGGCTATCCTCCAGCGCATCAAACCCATAATCCAATGCGCTGCCCCGCAGGGTTTCCTGCCACAAGACATTCCCGGCAGCATCGGTTTTCGCCACCCAAATATCATTTTCGCCGGCATTACCCGGCGTCCCAATGTCCGGACTTTTTGTGTTTCCTGCTATTAGCAATTGATCCCCACTTATAGCATTTACACTCCGGGCCGCGTCAAAAAGCGGCCCGCCGTAGGTACGTTCCCACATCAGGCTGCCGAAATCATCGACCTGTATCAGCCAGCTATCGGCTTCCCCCTGATTCAGTGTTACATCCTGGTCATTGCTAAAGGTATGTCCGGCAACAGCATAGTAGCCCTCTGGCGTTTTTGAGATGTCAAAAGCGATCTCGATGCCTGAGCCACCGAAAGAACGCTCCCAGACCAGGTTACCATCCCGGGTGATCTTTACTATCCAGAAATCGTAACTCCCCCGGCTGTTGCTGATATCAAAATCCGTGCTCTCGGAAAAGCCTGCCATTACAAACCCCCCATCCTCTGATCGCACTACCGACTGGGCGCGGTCATTATTAGTGCCCCCGTAATACCTCCGCCATTCCAAATTCCCCAGGGCGTCGATCTTGGTCCCCCAGAATTCTCCAACCCCGTGACGGGTAAGCGTATTCCCCTTCCTGTAAGTGCCATCGGCCAGGGCTGAAGTGATATCCAGAAACCCTACAAAGAAAAACCCTCCATCGGGTGTTTGGACGAGGTCATAGGAATGGTCATGTCCGGAAAACCCGAAGCTCCTTTCCCATTCCACATTCCCCTGGGCATCCAGTTTCAGGATCCAGTTGTCATGAAAGCCGTTGTTGTTACTTCCATCCCCATCATCGCTCATTGAGTAGCCGGTAAGGGCATAGCCTCCATCCGCAGTCTGAATAACGGCCTGCCCCTTATCGTCTTTACTGCCCCCATAGGTTTTGCTCCACTGCAAGTTTCCCTCCGCGTCCAGTTTAAGCAGCCAGTAATCGTTCACCGCTAATGCCTTTCCTTCCAGATCGCCATCCGTGCTATTGGTATACCCCAGTACTGCATAGCCCCCGTCCCGTGTTTCAATTATGGATTGGGCTGTGTCTTCCCCGGAACCCCCATACGTTTTCACCCAGGCGATCTCACCTTTGAAAGTATCGAGATCTGCTTCCGGACCATAGTTCAGCTCCTCATCCCGGGAACAGGAAATCACGAGAAGAAAAAGTCCTGTCCAGCCAAAAATTTTGCTCCAGCCTTTCATTGGGATTTCTGAATTATGAACAAGCCCGAACTGATATCGCTGATCACCACTTTTCCACTGGGGAAATAGGGGTATACACTCCACACCCCGTCAAACTGGGCCGTATTGTTGGGTGGGTAGGAGTCAAAATAGCCAACTTCTGTGAGGGTCTGGCCTTCAATAGCTGAAATATCCAGGATACGTACGCCGGCGGTATAGTTGGCCAGGAAAAACTCTGTGCCTTTGATATAACCATTATGGTCTATGGCCGAAGTGGGACCCAGGTAGGTGGTATGCATAACGGGATTGTCAAGATCTTCAAAATCAAAAACCAGGGTGCGGGATTGAAAGCCATCGTTGAGTTCATCCAATTCGTCGCCTAAAATAAAGTACCGCTGGTCTTCAGTGAACCAACCCTGATGGGTATACCCCAGATTGGCATAGGTTAGGGTCGAAATCGTAACCGGATTTGCTTTATCCGTAACGTCCACCAGCGCAACCTGATCCTCATTGGCACCAATGAATATTTCCCTTCCCGTATAGTCAGGGTCAGGACCATTATAGGTCACTACCTGGGCATCATGCGTATATCCGTTATCCCCATAACCCCCTGCCAAAACCGGGTTTTTCGGATCGTTTATATCTATAAAGTGGGCCCCGCCATTGTAGGCATCCCCCCTGTTAGTCCCCACCGCGTAGGCATACCCGGTGGTTTCATTGATGACAATATTGTGAGAATTCCCAAAACCGGTGTAGCGGAAATCTGCAGTAAATTGCTGTGGAGGGTTGTTTACTGTGCGGAGGCGGGTAAGGTCAAAAACCTGCATCCCATGTCCGCTGGCTTCTGCACCAATAAACGCGTGATCCTGATACACCTTGATGTCCCTCCATGCACTTGGCCCGGTAGCCGTGGGAAGCTTTCCAAGATAGATCAGGTTTTCGGTATCTGTAATATCCACAAAGGCCGTCCCGTTGTCCAGGCCCATTAAGACATATTCCCGGCCGGTTGTGGTGTCTGTCCAACCCCAGACATCATTTCCTGATGACGCACTGAACGCCGCCAAATCGAGATGTCCGAGGAGGTCATATCCGGAACAGGGATATATTCCGGCCCTGCCATTTTCACAGGGGACAAAATTGCTCTGGGGAGCATCGGGTTCTGTAGGGTTTTCCTCTCCCATAGTGGGCACTTCCGAACCCGGTGCAGGTTCACTATCCTTCGAACAGGCGAAAAACAGCAGCAACCCAAAAAGCAAAAGGGCCTTTTTCATAACAATCTTGGTTTTCTGTTTCTTTTTCTCCCTAAAGATAAGATTAATCTCGCCTCCCTCCTTACATTTGTGACATGCTTGAAAATAAGGAGAATAGCAGGACCTCCCTGGAGGAGATGGGGGAATTTGGACTTATCGACCACCTCACTAAAAACTTTAAGGTAAAGCAATCCTCTACCATTAAAGGTGTAGGTGATGACGCCGCTGTGATGCGGTTCAAAGATGTAGACACTGTGGTCACAACCGACCTGCTGGTGGAGGGGATCCATTTTGACCTGGGATATATGCCCCTCAAACACCTGGGATATAAGGCGGTGATGGTAAACCTGAGCGACGTCTATGCGATGAATGCCCAGGCTACTCAAATAACCGTGTCTATTGCAGTTTCCAACCGGTTTCCCCTGGAAGCCCTGGAAGAATTGTATTCCGGAATCGCCCTGGCCTGCGAACTTTACCAGGTAGATATGGTAGGGGGAGACACCACTTCTTCCAACAAGGGCATGCTGATCAGTATCACTGCCATAGGTGTGGCAAAGAAGGAGGAAATCGTTTACCGTTCCGGGGCAAAACCCAATGACCTGTTGGTGGTTACCGGGGACCTCGGGGGAGCGTATCTTGGTTTGCAGGTGCTCAAACGTGAGCAGGAAGTGTTTGCGGTTAACCCGAAAAACCAGCCAGACCTTACCCCCTACGCCTATCTCGTGGAGCGGCAATTGAAACCTGAGGCACGCAAGGACGTAGTTGAACTCCTTAAGAAACTGGAAGTACAACCCACTTCCATGATCGATATCAGTGACGGACTTTCTTCAGAGGTGCTGCATTTATGCAAACAGAGCAATGTGGGTTGTTTTGTGTATGAGGATAAGATCCCTCTGGACCCTACGGTGATCTCCACCTGTGAAGAATTCAACCTAGACAGTTCGCTGGTAGCGCTTAGCGGGGGCGAAGATTATGAATTGCTGTTTACCATTGACCAAAAAAAATTCCCGAAAATTAAGGGCAACCCTAACTTTACTGTCTTGGGGCATGTAACAGAAAAGGAAGATGGTGCTTACTTGATTTCCAGGAATAGTTCAAAAATTCCTTTGACCGCGCAGGGCTGGAATGCCTTTACTTCGGAATAGTCAGGCTACCTGCTGGATAGAACCATGTCTTTTCTGATACAGTTCTTCCAGGGTCTCGTTGATTTCTTGAAGTTCTGGTGTAAGAAGGGAAAGGTTACCACTGACATCTGTGGTTACTTGTTTACCACAGTGCACGCACTTGTACTCCTTGATGTGCATGGTCACTTTCTTAGAGACAGAATAGTGGTGACCGAAAATAGAACATAATATTTTCTTCATAATGTAGGTTTAACTGGTTAGCATGCGCAAGATTTCGGGATCTGCAAATGCGATTTAACATGCTTTCATTTTCAATCACCGTATTCTTAAATAACCAACGAACACTCTGCTCAAATTATTGAGTAACACGGTTATTTTTTATGACATTTTCGATGAGTGGTAATATTTGGCCCATATCCCCTACATTTATCGCGTGAAATTTAAATGGAAAAAGCAGGAAGCCCTCCTGGTTACAGCCCTGGCATTGTTCTCGCTTTTCTTCGGGGCAGGGAACCTCATCCTTCCGCCTTTGCTCGGTTTTAAATCCGGAGAGGACTGGTGGCTTTTGGTACTCGGATTTTCCATTTCAGCCGTATTCATACCCATTTTGGGTATTATGGCACACGCCCGGCTGCAGGGAACCATGTTTGATTTTGCAAAAAAGTGCTCGCCATTATTTAGTGTGATCTACTGCTATGCGGTTTACGCCATCTCCATAGCCCTCCCTTCGCCAAGGACAGCATCGGTTACGCACGAAATGGCGATCGCCCCGCTCTTTAACACCTCTCCACTCCTCACAAGCAGTATATACTTCATCCTGGTTTTCATCTTTGTCATGAACAGGTCCAAAGTGATGGACGTTATTGGAAAGTTTCTCACTCCAGCCATCGTTATTATCCTGCTTGCGATTATCGGGATAACCAGCTTCACCATCGACTTTAATTTTGGCCCTTCCCTTATTGAGCACCCGGTCTCCCATGGTATCCTGGAAGGCTACCAGACTTTTGATGCCATTGGCGCTGTGGTGGTGGGGGGCGTCATTATTGTCTCGCTTAATTTAAAAAAAGAGTCAGGTTCCTATAAAGACAAAAGGAGGCTGATTGCCCGGGCGGGTTGGGTATCAGGATTGGGTTTGCTCTTCATCTATGGCGGGCTCATCCTCACAGGAGCCCTCTTGCAGGACGCTTTTGAGCCTGATATTAGTAGGACCGGATTGGTATATGCGATCAGTTCCTTCACGCTCGGCAAACAGGGCAATCTGTTTTTAAGCCTGCTGATTAGCCTTGCCTGTTTTACGACGGCTGTGGGCATTATTACCGGGACAGCAGATTTTGTGAAGTCACAATTCAGGGATTCAAAAACAGCCTATACAGTAACCGCTTTTGTAGGTTCGCTGCTGGGGGTAGTGATGGGCCAGCTAAATGTGGACTACATTATAGCAGTAGCCCTGCCGGCGCTAATGTTCATTTATCCGCTTACCATTGTTCTCATCATCCTTAATACCTTGCCTGAAAAGTGGGTTTCCCCCATAGTTTTCAGATGGGTGGTGGTCGTTACCCTTTTGTTTAGCATCCCTGATTTTATAGGTAGTTTGGGGTGGGGAGATGCATTGCAGGTGTATTTCCAATGGATTCCCTTCACTGAAGTCAACCTGGGCTGGGGCATCCCCGCACTGCTGACCCTGATATTGGGCAATGGGCTACTTTCCAGAAATAGGTCGGACAGGGATGTTATTTCCCCGAATTCATAAGGGACTCGATTTCCTCCACTTCGATGGGAATGTCTCCCATGAGGTTGAGGGGGGCGCCTTTCTCCTGTATCACCACATCGTCCTCAATCCGGATCCCGAATCCTTCTTCAGGAATATAAATCCCGGGTTCCACGGTAAACACCATGTTCGCTTTCATTGGCGTCTTTAATGCACCGTAGTCGTGGGTGTCCAGCCCGATGTGGTGACTGGTTCCGTGCATGAAGTATTTTTTGTAAGCCGGCCAATCCGGGTCCTCCTTTTGCACATCTGCCTTGTCAAGCAACCCCAGTCCAAGCAATTCAGAAGTCATCAGTTTGCCCACTTCCTTATGGTATTCTGCCCACATCGTGCCGGGGATCAGCATATTGGTTGCCTCATGCTTGACCCTAAGGACGGCGTTGTAAACCGCCTTCTGACGGTCCGTAAAACGTCCGTTTACCGGGATGGTCCGTGTCATATCGCTGGAATAATTGGCGTATTCGGCCCCTACATCCATCAGGATCAGGTCGCCCGCCTGGCATTGCTGGTTATTTTCTATGTAATGAAGCACATTCGCATTGTTTCCCGAAGCGATAATAGGGGTGTAGGCAAATCCACGGGAACGGTTTCGGATAAATTCATGCAGGAATTCAGCCTCAATCTCATATTCCCAAACCCCGGGCTTCACAAATTCCAGTACCCTTCGAAATCCTCTATTGGTAATACTACACGCGTGCTGCATTACCTGCAGTTCTTCTGGTTCCTTTACCCCCCGCAACTGCTGAAGAATAGGATTACTTTTAGCCCACTGGTGGGCGGGAAAATCCGACTTACACTTTTCAATAAAGCGGTCTTCCCGGGTCTGGGTATCCACAGACTGGCGGTAGTGCTCATTGGTGTTGAAGTAAATGGTATCGGCCTCAGTCATCAGATCAAAAAAGACCTTATCAAAATCAGACAGCCAATAGACCGTTTCAATACCCGAAACCATAGTTGCCTTTTCCTTGCTGAGCTTCTCCCCTTCCCAAACTGCAATGTGTGCATTGGTTTCCCGCACAAATAGAACTTCGCGGTGTTTTTGTTCTATGGCATCTGGAAATAGTAACAGGATGGATTCCTCCTGATCTACCCCACTCAAATAAAAAATATCCCGGTGCTGCTGGAAGGGCATTGTACTATCTGCACCTATGGGATAAATGTCGTTGGAGTTGAAAACCGCAAGGCTTTTGGGCTTCATTTCGGCCATGAACTTCTTCCGGTTTTTTACAAAAAGGGAGTTGGGAATGAGGTCGTATTTCATCTTTTCGGATTTTACCCAAAAGTAGGCAATAAAGGCCATCACAACAAGTTCAGCCGGGATCCATTACCCGGTAAGGCAGTGGGCTCACAAATCCATTTGTATTCAGCTGAAACCCTCATAAAAAGTTGCCTGAGGGTTGACAAATTCATACTTTCATGCCCCAACAGAACAATCCTATTATGAAACAATTACTCCTCACTGTCAGCGTACTATTGAGTCTTCAGTTGATGGCCCAGGTGAACCCTACTCCGGCAGACGCCGTCCAAAAAGGACTGGCGCTGAAATCAGAGATGAAAGAAAAATCCCTGATGAAAAACCTTCGCTTTACCAACATAGGACCCACGGTTATGAGCGGCCGTGTGGTGGATGTTGAAGTTAATCCCAACAACCCTGTGGAATTCTATGTGGGCTATGCCTCCGGTGGATTGTGGTATACCCGGAACAATGGGGTCTCTTTCACCCCTGTTCTTGACAATACCCAAACCCAGAACGTGGGGGATATTGCCGTGCACTGGAAGACAGGGACGGTATGGGTCGGTACCGGAGAAAACAATTCATCGCGCTCTTCTTATGCCGGGATTGGCATGCTGAAATCCACTGATAAGGGTAAGAGCTGGCAGCATATGGGGCTGAGTGATTCTCACCATATCGGCCGGATATTAATCCATCCGGAAAACCCGGATGAGGTAGTCGTTGGGGTAACCGGCCACCTGTATTCCCCGAATCAAGAACGCGGTATTTACAAAACCGTAGATGGGGGTAAGACCTGGAGAAAAACACTTTTTATCAATGAGGAAACCGGCATCATCGATGTAGCACATGCCCCTGATAACTTCGGGCTGATGATTGCCGCTGCCTGGGAAAAGGACCGCAAGGCCTGGAATTTCAAAGGCAACGGGGAAGGTTCTGGCATGTACAAAAGCACCGATGGGGGAGATAGCTGGACAAAAATTTCCACAGCGGAAAGTGGTTTCCCTACCGGCGCAGGTGTGGGGCGGATCGGCCTTGCCTTTTATGACAACAACATCGTATACGCGGTTCACGACAACCAGGACAGGAGGACGAAGGAAAAAAAGGACGACAAGGACGACAAGGACACCAAGGAACTTAGCAAAGACGATTTTAAAGAAATGTCCAAAGCCGATTTCCTAAAGCTGGAGAATAACCGCCTGAATGCCTTTTTGAAACGCAGCGGCTTCCAGGAGAAATACCGAGCTGAAAATGTAAAACAAATGGTACGGAGCGGAGCTGTGCAACCTATTGATCTCGCCAGATACCTGGAAGACGCCAATGCAATGCTCTTTGACACCCCGGTCATCGGAGCGGAGGTATACCGCAGCAATGACGGCGGCAAAACCTGGAAGAAACAACACGAGGGCTACCTGGAGGATCTGTTCTACAGTTACGGGTATTATTTTGCACAAATCCGGGTAGACCGGAACAATCCGGATAAAATCTATATCGCCGGGGTACCCCTGCTGAAGTCAGACGATGGGGGCGCCAGCTTCAGTTCGATCAGCAAAGAGAACGTACATGCTGACCACCATGCCCTGTGGATCAATCCCACAAGGCCGGGACATTTGATCAATGGCAATGACGGTGGACTAAACATCTCTTATGACGATGGGGAAACCTGGACCAAGAACAACTCCACCTCTGTGGGCCAGTTTTACGCCATCAATGTAGACCATCAGCAACCCTACAATGTATATGGCGGCCTTCAGGACAACGGGGTTTGGATGGGGCCACATACTGCAAGCATTAATAACCGCTGGTTACAGACGGGGCACAACCCCTGGAAATCCATAATGGGAGGAGATGGCATGCAAGTACAGATAGACCGCCGCAATCCCAATATTGTCTACACCGGGTTCCAATTTGGGAATTACTATCGGCTGGACCTCGAAAAGGGCAAACGAAAAGCCATACAACCCAAACACGAATTGGGGGAAGCCCCTTACCGCTTCAACTGGCAAACCCCAATCCTATTGTCTCCCCACAACCAGGATATTCTGTACTTCGGGAGCAATAAGCTGCACCGTTCCATGAACCAGGGGGATCGCTGGGAGAGCATCTCCCCTGACCTCACCAAAGGGGGCAAGAAGGGGAATGTAGCTTTCGGGACCCTGACCACGATTTCGGAATCGCCCTTTAAGTTTGGGCTGCTCTATGTGGGAAGTGATGATGGAAACATACACATCTCCAAGGACGGCGGCGGAAACTGGCAAAACATCTCCTCCTCACTGCCCCCCGACCTTTGGGTAAGCCGGGTAGTGGCTTCTCAGCACAAAGTAAGTCGGGTATATGCCACCTTGAACGGATATCGCTGGGACGATTTCACTCCATACGTCTATAAAAGCGAAGATTACGGAACCACCTGGCAACCCCTTGGTAACGGTCTGCCGAATTCTCCGGTCAATGTGATTGTGGAAGACCCTGAAAATGAAAATCTGATCTTTATAGGGACCGATGACGGTTTATATGCCTCTGTGGACCAGGGCAATACATGGAACTGGTTCCAGGCGGGTATCCCGAATGTGGCCGTGCATGACCTGATTGTGCAGCCCGAGGCCAAACATCTCGTTGTGGGCACTCATGGCCGGAGCATTTACCGTGCAGATATCGGACACCTGCAAAAGCTGGATAGTGAGATCATGGCCAAGTCGCTACATATTTTTGATTTGGACAAGGTAAGGCACTCCACAAGATGGGGCAACAGCTACAGTACCTGGGGAAAACCGGTTACCCCTGGCCTGGACATCACCTTCTATTCGGCCACCTCCGGGGCATTCACCGCTTTGGTGAAATACCAGGACGATATCGTAGTTAGCGAAGTGACCCTCGATGCAGATACGGGCTTAAATGTGCTGTCCTATGACCTGGCCTTTTCCAAAAAGGGCAAGGCAGACTTTCTGAAAAAAGTGAAGATGGAGCTTAAAAGGGCAAGTGACGGGAAGACCTATCTCCCCAAGGGTAACTACACTATCGAGATGAAAGGAAAACAAGTCAAGGGAGAAGTGCCCTTTACTATTGAATAAAAAATATTGTGGAGTTAACACTAAGTATTCCGGCCCTCTTGTTCCCGGCCATTTCTCTGAGCATGCTGGCTTACAATGCGCGTTATCTGGCCATTGCTGCGCTCATCAGGCAATTACATGCAGAATTCAAGGCAACGGGTTCCAAAAGAATTGGCAAGCAGGTAAAGCAGTTGCAACGCCGTCTTAAGATCATAAAACAAATGCAGGCCGTGGCCATCATCAGTTTTCTGCTGAGTGCAATCACCATGTTCCTTATCTATGTGGAGTTTGTGGTATGGGCGAATATGATCTTCGGGGGTAGTCTGCTGGCGCTGATGATATCCCTGGTACTAAGCCTTGTAGAAGTTCAGTTGTCCACCCAATCCCTGAGTACCCAGCTGACAGATATGGAGGGTTAACGCTTGCGACGGGCGTAGTGTTCCACGTATTTTATTATTTCCCTGGCCACATTAACCCCTGTGGTGGTTTCAATACCATGAAGGCCGGGAGAGGCATTTACCTCCAGCAATAAAGGTCCGCTCTTTGACCGGATCAGGTCCACCCCGGCAACCCCAAGGCCCAGATATTTGGCTGCATTAAGTGCAATCTCCTTCTCTTTGGCCGTTATGGAAACCTCTTCGGTATCTGCTCCCCTATGCACATTGGACCGGAATTCTTCCATCATACTCGACCGTTTCATGCTGGCCACGACGCGGTTGCCAACTACAAAGATTCGGATGTCTTCTCCTTTGGCTTCTGCAATGTACTTCTGTAACAAGATACTGGTGTTCATCTTATAAAAGGTGTCGATGATAGACTTGGCAGACTTTCTGCTTTCTGCGAGGATTACCCCAAGCCCGTGCGTGCCTTCCTGTAGTTTGATCACGACAGGGGTGCCCCCCAGGATCTTAATCTGGTCCTCAATGTTATCGGGGTTGATGGAGAAAAGGGTTTCGGGAATGGGGATCTGCCTGCGAGACATGATCTGTAGGGTGCGGACCTTATTCCTGGCCCTTATGATCCCCAGCGCTCTTGCGGTGCTGAATATACCGTTTAATTCAAACTGTTTTACTATGGCTGCCCCATGGCGGGTAACCTTTGCCCCAATTCGCGGGATAATAGCATGAAATTCATCCGTTATGTTTTCATCCCCCAGGTAGATCTTTGGTTTTCCGGAACCCAGCTTTACGGAACACTTGGTGTGGTCTATGAGTTCTATGTAATGCCCCCGTAATTCTGCTTCCTCGGCGATGCGTTTGGTAGAATACACATTCATACTTACCGAAAGGAGCCCTAGGTCCATGATTATCTTAAGGTTGGTGGTTATTCAGTTAGTGAATATCGGGTAAAAAAACGAAAGCACCATTAGGACGGAGAATTCAATCGGCTATTAAAAAGCTATGTAAGGCGCTTTGGGTAAGAATAGCTCTTGCTTATAATCAGTCTAAATATAAACGAAACCCCCAAGATGTTTGTTAATAAATAGGGTGTGCCGTATTTTTGAGCATTCAAATTTATCTCCAATGAGTGCATTGATAAAATCCTCTATCGCCCGCAAGGTGGTCATGGCGCTTTCCGGGCTTTTTCTTGTCATTTTTCTCTTACTACACGTCACCATAAACCTGGCTTCGGTTATAGATCCGGACACCTTTAACGAGTGGTCGCATTTTATGGGCTATAACATGGTGGTGCAGTACCTGATGCAACCCATACTGATTGCCGGTGTAGTCATCCATTTTGTAATGGGCATTGTCCTGGAGTACCAGAACAAAATGGCCAGGGACGTCCGTTATGTAAAGTTCTCAGGAGGGGCTAATGCACCCTGGGTTTCCCGTAACATGATCCTCACGGGTATGGTAGTTCTGGCATTCCTGGGGCTTCACTTTTACGATTTCTGGATCCATGAAATGACGTACAAATACATAGAGGCCAATCCTGCCGATCCCACAAGATATTACGAGGAGACCGTGGCCAAGTTCGCTCCGATGTGGCGAACCATATTTTATGTGGTTTCCTTTGTTTTGCTTTCCCTGCACCTCTGGCATGGCTTTGCTTCTTCCTTCCAAACCATGGGGGTGAACAATAAATACAGCGCGGGGATAACAAGGTTCACTAAAATTTATGCGGTGGTGATACCGCTTGCATTCATATTCATTGCACTGTATCATCACCTGAATCCTTTAATGCATTAATTATGGGTAAACTTGATTCTAAAATACCATCCGGGCCATTAGCCGAAAAATGGACCAAACATAAGAACGAGATCAACCTGGTTAACCCTGCCAACAAAAGGAATATAGATGTCATTGTGGTAGGTACGGGGCTTGCCGGTGCTTCTGCGGCGGCTTCCCTGGCTGAATTGGGATATAATGTAAAAACCTTCTGCTATCAGGACTCCCCAAGGCGTGCACACTCCATTGCCGCCCAGGGAGGGATCAATGCCTCCAAGAACTATCAGGGAGATGGGGACAGCGATTACCGCCTGTTCTATGACACGATAAAAGGAGGGGATTACCGCTCGCGCGAAGCGAACGTATACCGCCTGGCAGAAGTTTCGAGCAATATCATCGACCAGTGTGTGGCACAGGGTGTACCTTTTGCACGGGAATACGGCGGCCTTTTGGATAACCGATCCTTTGGTGGGGTATTGGTGTCGCGCACCTTCTACGCCAAGGGTCAGACGGGCCAGCAACTCCTTCTCGGGGCATACGGAGCGATGAACCGACAAATAAACAGGGGAAAGATCAAATCCTACACCCGGCATGAAATGCTGGACCTGGTCCTCGTAGATGGAAAGGCCAGGGGGATTATTGCCCGTAACCTGATTAGCGGTGAGATTGAAAGGCATGCTGCCCATGCCGTAGTGATCGCTTCTGGAGGGTATGGCAACCTGTTTTTCCTGTCCACCTACTGCATGGGGGCCAATGTGATGGCCGCGTGGAGGACACACAGAAGGGGGGCATTTTTTGCCAACCCCTGCTTTACACAGATCCACCCAACCTGTATCCCGGTATCTGGCGACCATCAGTCAAAACTCACCCTGATGTCCGAGTCTCTCAGGAACGATGGCAGGATCTGGGTGCCCAAAAAACTGGAAGATGCCAAGGCTATACGCGAAGGAAGGCTCAAGCCAACTGAACTGGCCGAAGAAGACCGGGATTATTACCTGGAAAGAAGGTACCCTGCCTTTGGTAACCTGGTACCACGGGATGTGGCTTCAAGGGCAGCCAAAGAGCGTTGTGATGCAGGATACGGAGTGAATAAGACCGGTGAGGCCGTTTACCTGGATTTTGCAGCGGCCATTGAACGTTACGGGAAAGAGAAAGCTTATACCCTGGGTATGAAGGATGCCGATAAGGCGACCATCCGCAAATTGGGCGAAGAAATCGTAGAAGCCAAGTACGGAAACTTGTTCCAGATGTATGAGAAAATAGTGGACGAAAATCCCTATAAAACCCCGATGATGATCTATCCTGCCGTACACTACACCATGGGCGGCCTTTGGGTGGATTACAATCTGATGACTACCATCCCCGGCTGTTACGCCGCGGGAGAAGCGAATTTCAGCGACCACGGGGCGAACAGGCTTGGGGCATCAGCCCTGATGCAGGGCCTTGCAGATGGCTACTTTGTGCTGCCGTATACCATTGGGGACTACCTGGCTGATGATATACGCACCGGACCTATCTCCACAGACAGTGCTGAATTCGATCAAGCCGAAAATGCTGTTCGCGATAAAATCAACCGCTTGCTTTCCGTAAAAGGGGAGAACACCGTTGATTATTACCATAAAAAGTTGGGTAAGATCATGTGGGAGAAATGCGGTATGTCCAGAAATGAAAAAGGGCTCAAGGAGGCCATTAAGGAAATTGCCGATTTGCGTGAGGATTTCTGGAAGAATGTGAAAGTTCCGGGTGAGGCAAATGCCAAAAACCAAGAGTTGGAAAAAGCAGGAAGGGTTGCGGATTTCCTGGAAATAGGTGAACTTTTTGCCATGGATGCTCTGGACCGACAGGAATCCTGTGGCGGACATTTCCGAGAAGAATATCAGACTCCCGAAGGAGAGGCTTTACGCGACGATAAAAACTATCGGTATGTTTCGGCCTGGGAATTCAAGGGAGAGCCCAAAGATGCAAAATTACACAAGGAAGAACTTGTATTCGAAAATGTTGAACTTAAGACTCGATCTTATAAATAAATTGCTATGAAATTATATTTAAAGATTTGGCGCCAAAAGGATGCAAATTCCAAGGGGAAAATGGTAGACTATACCCTCGATGGGATTGAAGGCGATATGTCTTTTCTCGAAATGCTTGACGTACTCAATGAGGACCTCATCTTAAAGGGTGAGGAGCCTATCGAGTTTGATCACGACTGCCGGGAAGGGATTTGCGGAACCTGTTCCCTGCAGATCAATGGAAGGCCACACGGTCCGGACACCCGGATCACGGTTTGCCAGTTGCATATGAGGCGTTTCAATGATGGGGACACCATTGTGATTGAACCCTTCCGGGCAAAAGCATTCCCGGTTATCAAGGATTTGATAATAGACAGGAGTGCGTTCGAAAGGATACAACAGGCTGGAGGCTATGTTTCCGTTAACACCTCCGGTAATACGGTAGATGCGAATGCGATACCTATTGAGAAAGATATGGCTGATAAGTCCTTTAATGCAGCTACCTGTATTGGATGCGGAGCCTGTGTGGCAGCCTGTAAAAATGCAAGTGCCATGCTGTTTACCTCAGCTAAGGTTTCCCAGTTTGCTTTACTCCCACAGGGGCGCGTTGAAGCTGCTGACCGCGTACGGAACATGGTACGCCAAATGGACCTCGAAGGTTTTGGCAACTGTACCAATACCGGTGCCTGTGAGGTGGAATGCCCCAAAGGCATTTCCCTGGAGAATATCGCCAGGATGAACCGGGAATATCTTACGGCAACCGCCAAGGGATAATCGGTCTCAGAAATATGTTACAACCCCGGGTAAGTCCGGGGTTTTTTTATGGGTCGTGGTTTTATTTTCTATTTTTAACCAAAGATGCAGATGATCCATGGCTAACTTCAGTTTACCCCCTTCCAAACTTCCTGAGCTTCCCACTTCCATTTTCACCACCATGAGCCAAATGGCCGGGCAATACGGGGCCCTGAACCTGTCGCAAGGTTTTCCGGATTTTGAGCCGGATCCCAAACTCCTGGCTTGTGTACATGAAGCTATGGGCAAAAGCTATCATCAGTATGCTCCCCTGGGCGGCATATTTCCACTGAGGGAACAGATCGCCGAGAAAATCCAAAGATGCTACGGTGCCACCTATCATCCCGAAAAGGAAATCACGGTCACGGTTGGGGCCACCCAGGCCTTGTTTACCGCAATATCGGCATTCGTATGGCCTGGCGATGAAGTCATTGTCCTAAAGCCCGCTTATGACTCGTACGAACCGGCTATAAAAGCCAATGGAGGGACACCGGTTCCTATTCAAATGAAGGGAAATGACTATCAGGTAAACTGGCAGGAGGTTGCCGATCATATCAGTTCAAGGACACGAATGATCATCATCAATACCCCGCACAATCCCAGCGGAACAGTTTTCTCAAAAGAGGATATGCTTCGCCTGGAGGCGATATTAAAAGGAACAGATATTTTGGTGGTGAGTGATGAAGTGTACGAGCACCTCGTTTTCGACAATAATGTCCATGAGAGCGCTTCAAAATTCCCGGACCTTGCCTCCCGCAGCCTTATTTGTGCCTCCTTTGGTAAAACCTTTCATGTTACCGGTTGGAAAATGGGCTATTGTGCGGCTCCGGAATACCTTATGAGGGAATTCCAGAAGATCCACGAATTTGCAGTTTTCTGTGTAAACCACCCCTTACAGCATGCACTTACTGCCTACCTGAAGAACCCGGCGCATTACATGCAGCTGGGTACTTTTTTTGAAGCCAAACGCAACTTCTTCCTCGAAGGGCTTTCAGCTTCCCGTTTCAATTTCATTCCGGCTCAGGGCACGTATTTCCAGTTACTGGACTATTCGGATATTTCCAATGAACCTGATATTGAAATGGCAGAGCGACTCACCAAAGAATATGGCATTGCCAGTATCCCGGTATCCGTCTTTAACAAGCAGCAGGAAGATCATAATCAACTCCGCTTCTGTTTTGCCAAGCAGCGAGAAACGCTCGAAAAAGCAGTGGAAATCCTGAATAAGATCTAATCCAGGGATTCGTAAACCATCTCCATAAATTCACCGATCTTGCTGGGTTCCAGCCATCGGGTAACCACTACCAAATCCTCTTTGGGGCATACTACAATAAAGTTCCCGCCGAAACCTGCGGCGTAAAAAATATCTTCGGGCAAGCCTTCCCAATTGCGATTCCCGAGCTGGTTTAACCACCACATATAACCGTAATTGGGATTGGGTTGTGAAGGCTCAAGGGCCTCGGCTATCCATGCCTCACTGATCAGTTGGTTAGCCTTCCATTTCCCCCGGTTGAGGAAAAGTAGTCCAAATCGTGCCATGTCTTCCGCTGAGATAAAAATACCCCCTCCTGAATGACCTCCTCCTGTGACCGACTTCATTTTGAGGCCGTCAATTTCGGTCCAGGCATCTTTGTAGCCATGCCACCTCCAGGTGGTGGAGGCGCCAATCTTGTCCATGATTTCTTCTTTTAAGACCCTGGGCAGGGGTTTTCTCCAGACATGGGTAAGGGAATAGGCCAATACATTAACCCGTACATCGTTGTACTCCATTACCGTCCCCGGCTCCAGGAGTTCCCTGTATCTCCAATCGTCCAGGCCCCCGTCTCTGGGAGGGCGGTCTGCCCAGTCCTTTATACCCCATAGGGATCCGCTCCAATCTGAGTTTTGCTGCAATAAATGGGACCAGGTGATCTTGCTGTTGTGCTCACCGTCAAAAGTTCCGTCCCAGATGTAATTCCCAACACGGTCTGAAGTACTGACAATCAGCTTGTGGTCTACTGCCAGCCCGGCCATTGTGGACAAAAAACTCTTGGTAACGCTAAAGGTCATATCCACCCGCTTTACATCTCCCCACTTGGCCACCAGAAAGCCTTTCCTGAGGATCATACCAGCAGGTCCTCCCCTTTTCTTAGTCGGCCCGAGGATTTCGTGAAAAGGTTCCCTTTCGAACCCCTTGAGAATGGCACGCCTCAGATCGCGGGATCCGGAATATTCATTGTTTGCTGCGAAAGTAACGGCCTCCTTCAGTTTTCCTTCATCCAGGGACATGGAGGCAGCTGATTTTTCCGTCCAGGCCGCATTGCGTTCCGGAAAATATTGGACGTCCTGGGCCATAAGGCCCGTACTCAATAGAATGCAAACAAGTGCAAAAAGAAGGTGCTTTTTCATGATGTGGAATTCGAATTTCCAGGTAAGGTAATCAAATCAAGCCTCATGAGCCAATCCATCTGCCGGTCTTTCCCCACATAATACGGGTGCTCCCCAAAAATGCGGTAACCGAAGGATTCGTAAAACCGAACAGCATCCCGGTTTTCCTTCCATACCCCAAGCCACAGGTAGTGTTTCCCCAGGGCAATGGCCTGTTCCTGAACCGCTTTAAGCATATATTGCCCATGACCTTTCCCCTGATGTTCCGGGAGTACGTAAATGCGCTCCAGTTCAAGGGCTTCCGGATCCTGTATGTCGGTTTGTGCCTGGTACTCATTGGTTTTGAAATACCCAAGCAGTTCCTCCTTGTCATAGAGAAAGTAGAATGATGCCCCCTCGGTACGCAATTCCCTGAGTAGTTGTTCAGGATGAAAGGCTTCATAGATATAGGCCTCAAAATCTTCAGGATTGTTTGCGGCTTCAAAAGCATCCCTGAAGGTTTTTTCCGCAATACTGGCCAGCGCATTGAGGTGCGTTTCAGAACATTTGATGATTCGGCGTTCCATGCCCCCTAAAATACAAGCAAATAAAAAAGGAGCAAACCTGTTGATCTGCTCCTTTGTAATTTTTACTTCAGGCTGTTTACAGCATAAAAAGCTTTTTAGCCAGCATAACAATTCCACTAAAGAAATCGTTACGGTACACCTGTACTTCTTCTTCAACAGGCTTCTGGGTCATTTGGGCCTCCATAGCATTAAAATAATTAGTTCTTGTTGATTCAAAATCCGATAAAGGGTTCTAATCTAACGATTAAATTCCAATTTTGTTGTTT
>NZ_CEYNTP010000008.1:0-24832 GCF_982873095.1 Lentiprolixibacter sp.
CCGACGAAGACCTGTTCGGCGCGATTCCAAGAGAACGGCTTTTCCGTTTGCGGCCTGGACCGGGATCCTGAAAAGGTGGATGCCCTGCTCCGGGAAACAACCCTGCAGCATAGACTTACAGCTACAACCGAAATGAGTACGCTGGTCAAAGCCCTTACCCGTCCGCGGAAGATTATGATGCTCGTCCCTGCAGGAAATGCTGTGGATTCGGTAATTGCAGCCATCACAGCCCTGCTGGAACCCGGGGATATCCTGATTGATGGCGGCAATTCATATTTCATGGACACTGACAAAAGAGAAGCAGAGCTTGCCAGGAAAGGTATCCACTATCTGGGAGTGGGAATTTCGGGAGGTGCATTTGGAGCTAGGACTGGCCCCAGTATCATGCCCGGGGGTGACAAAAGGGCGTATGAGCAGGTGGCCAAGCTCTTTACAGCGGTATCAGCTAAATATGAAGGCGAGGCCTGTGTAGCTTATCTGGGCAGGAAGTCTTCTGGGCATTATACAAAAATGGTACACAACGGTATCGAATACGGACTCATGCAACTCATTGCCGAGGCCTATGGTCTGATGAAGCGTCTGTCCGGGTTAACCAATGAGCAGCAGCACGAGCTGTTTTCAAAGTGGAATACCGGCCGCCTGCAGTCCTACCTGATCGAAATTACCGCCTCCATTTTGGTAAAACCAGACCCAATTGGATCGGGGGCGCTTTTGGACCAGATCCTTGACAAAGCCCGGCAAAAAGGCACGGGGAAATGGACCTCCCAGAATGCCATGGACCTTGGGATAGCAGTCCCAACCATCGATGCTGCGGTAAGGATGCGGGAAATATCCGCTTTAAAAGAACTGCGGAAAAACGCAGAAGACACCTATAAGCACCCAGGTGAAATCGTTAATATCCCGGACTTGGCAGACATGGTGGAGGCCTCACTATATTTTGGATATGTGCTTACTTACGCCCAGGGCCTGCACTTGCTTCAGGAAGCTTCCCGGGAGTATGATTTTGGTTTAAACCTCGCAAATGTAGCCCGGATCTGGCGGTCGGGTTGTATCATCAGGGCGGCATTGCTTCAGGATATCGCTGAGGTACATAGTGCTGAAAATATTCCAGAACATCTCCTGCTGACCCCGAAATTTGAAAATAAGATCAGGGAATTAGTGCCCCGGGTCCGGGAAGTAGTACAACTTGCGGCAAGGCATGCTGTTCCCATGCCTGCATTATTTCAATCCCTGGGGTATTTCGATGCCTTAACCAGTGGTGAGCTTCCGGTGAACCTCATTCAGGCACAGCGTGATTTTTTTGGCTCACATACCTACGAGCGCAATGACCGGGAAGGTAGTTTCCATACAGACTGGTGAGTAAAGCCTATTTTAAAAGTTAAAGACCCGGCTAAGGTTAAAGCCAAAATAGATGTCCCCTTCGCCCCAATCGCCGGTGGCATTACCCAGAAATCCACTTTCAAATGTGGGTTGTGCGTTGGTGAAATGAAGCTGGAATACATGTCCCCCTGTTTCAATATCCACCCCAATGGAGAGGGGGTTTACAAAGGGTGAGCCCGAAGCCCTGTTCAAATGCCAACCATAGTCCAGATTCAGGCTAAGGCGTTTGCTCAGTTTATAACGTCCCCCAAACCCCAGGGCAAACTGGGAATTGTCCTGAGGGTCATAGGCGGTATAGCCCTCATAGAAGTAGGTGGGCATCAACTGTAAGGACAATCGGTCGCTGACTTTTTTGGAGATCAACAGCTGTTGGGTAAAGGTAACCCTGTCACTAAAGTCAACAGGCCTTAAAATCAAGGCTTCCTCGAGCAAGGTATTTATGGCCGTTTGACTGTACCCCACAACAGTGACAGGAAAGTCGTCGTTTTGGGTGACCAACCTGTATTTAAGTGATGCGTCATAGGTTTTGTTAAAGGAGTTCCTCGATAGTGAAACATTGAAATTATCGGAGATCCCATAGAGGAAATGCAGGCGGGTGTTGGCGAAATCCAGACCAAAGAAATCATCAAATCCATTCTTAATACTGCCGAACCTGTGGGATACCACAAAGTAAAACTCCCTTTTGTACAGCAACTTGGTGGATTCAAAATTTACGATCTTCAGGCCTTTAAAGGCTGCGGATACCGGGAGCGTTTCTTCGGATTTGTCTATTTCATCCAGCAAGTCGTCCTGTCCGCTCGCTCCCAACGGGAGGAGTAAAATTCCCAGTAAAAAGAGTACATATTTCATTTTAACGGAATACAATATTGCAGTGTTTTTCTTTGAGATAAACTTACAAAGATTCCGCTTAGCGTATTGGGATTAAATCGTTCAATATTCCAGAGATGCAATATTCTATGGTTTATTTCGTACTACCTTTGTATGCTTGAAATGTGAATTCAGATGTTTACCACGCGAATTATACTGTTTCTGTTAATTGCTTTTTCACTTGGCGGTCAGCCAGGTTATGGACAGGAGCGGTACAAAACAGTATCCGGAAAGGTAACCTTCAATGCCTCTACCCCTCTGGAAGATATACAGGCCAACAACCAGCAGGTTAATGCCATCCTGAAAAATTCCGGGGAATTTGCCGTAGTCCTGCTCGTGAAGGAGTTTGAATTTCCGCGAAAGCTCATGCAGGAACACTTCAATGAGAATTATCTGGAATCTGACACCTTTCCTAAAAGCTACTTCGTGGGTGAAATCCCCAATTTCAGGCCAGAGTCAATAACAGAAACCTCAGAAAGAGTTACCATAAAAGGGAAACTCCACCTCCATGGGGTTACCCAACAGGTAACGGTTGCGGGGAATATAAAGCGTGTTGATAAAGGCATACAACTACAAAGCAAATTCAGCATTCGCCCGGAAGACTACGCCATTGAGATCCCCACCCTGATGTTCAAGAAAATCGCAGAGGAAGTACAGGTGAGCTTCGAGTTCTCCCTTATCCCTAACCCATAACCTTCAAGTTCCCCAGCCTATTTGCTCAGGTACATCTTTCTGCGGGTGTACAGGTTATAAAACTCATCATCCTTAAGGCTGTCGATGAACAGGATACTTTCCCCGGTACTTTTCATTTCAGGCCCCAGGTTCTTATTCACATTGGGGAATTTGTTGAATGAAAATACAGGCTGCTTGATCGCATATCCTTCTAACTGAGGATTGAATTTAAAATCCTTGATCTTTTTATGCCCCAGCATCACCTTAGTGGCATAATTCACGTAAGGTTCCCCATAGGCTTTAGCGATAAAGGGTACGGTCCGCGAAGCCCTTGGGTTGGCCTCTATCACATATACCATATCGTCTTTGATCGCAAATTGAATGTTGATCAATCCTACGGTATTAAGGGCCAGCGCAATCTTATTGGTGTGGTCCTTAATCTGTTGCATCACGAATTCGCCCAGGTTAAATGGAGGGAGCGTGGCATTGGAATCCCCAGAATGGATCCCACAGGGTTCAATGTGTTCCATTATACCAATGATGCGGACTTCTTTCCCGTCACAGATAGCATCTGCCTCAGCTTCAATCGCCCCATCCAAATAGTGGTCCAACAGTAGTTTGTTGTTTGGGATCTTGCGCAGCAAGTCTACCACATGTGCCTCCAGTTCTTCCTTGTTGATGACAATCTTCATCCCCTGACCACCCAAAACATAAGAAGGCCTTACCAATAAAGGGAATTTCAGCTCCTTGGCCAGTTCCAGGGCTTCATCAGCACTTTCGGCTACCCCAAATTGAGGGTAGGGAATATTGTTCTGTTTTAATAAGGTTGAGAAGCTACCCCGGTCTTCTGCCAGGTCGAGGGACTTGTAGCTGGTTCCGATGATATTTATTCCATACCGGTCCAGTTTTTCCGCCAGTTTTAAAGCCGTTTGCCCTCCCAGCTGCACAATAACCCCCTCAGGTTTTTCGTGTCTGATTATATCATAGATATGTTCCCAGAATACCGGTTCAAAATAGAGCTTGTCTGCAGTATCAAAATCTGTGGATACGGTTTCCGGGTTACAGTTGATCATAACGGTCTCATACCCGCATTCTGCAGCAGCGAGTACCCCATGAACACAGCAGTAGTCAAACTCGATCCCCTGCCCGATCCTGTTGGGTCCGGAACCGAGTACAACGATCTTTTTACGATCCGACACCTCGCTGTCATTGGCCACATAACGCGTACCATCCGCTGTTTCTACCTCCTCTTCAAAGGTGGAATAGTAATAGGGCGTCATGGCTTTGAATTCTGCTGCACAGGTATCCACCAGCTTGTACACCCTGTTGATTCCCAATTGTGTACGCTTGGTATGGACCTCACTTTCGTAACAATCCAGCATATAGGCGATCTGCCTGTCGGCAAATCCCTTTTGCTTGGCTTCAAGGAGGAGTTCTTTAGTCACCGTCTCTACGGAATATTTGGAGATCTCCATTTCGAGGTGGTGTAGTTCTTCGTATTGCTTAAGGAACCACATATCTATTTTGGTGATCTCATGGATCCTGCTGAGGGGAATCCCCAGTTGGATAGCGTCATAGATGACAAACACGCGATCCCAGCTGGCATGGGTAAGTTTGCTAATGATGGTATCGTAATCTGTGTATCCCTTCCCGTCTGCCCCCAGCCCGTTTCGCTTGATTTCGAGCGACTGTGTGGCTTTATGAAGGGCCTCCTGGAATGAACGGCCGATCCCCATTACCTCTCCTACTGATTTCATCTGTAACCCAAGGGTGCGGTCTGATCCTTCGAACTTATCGAAGTTCCACCTTGGTATTTTTACAATTACATAGTCCAGTGTGGGTTCAAAAAGGGCCGAAGTGGATTTCGTGATCTGGTTTTCCAGTTCATCAAGGCTGTAGCCGATCGCCAGCTTTGAGGCAATTTTGGCAATAGGATATCCCGTAGCCTTTGATGCCAGGGCCGATGAACGGGATACCCTGGGGTTGATCTCAATGGCAATGATATCTTCCTTTTCATCCGGACTAACCGCAAACTGCACATTACACCCTCCGGCAAACTCCCCGATACTTCGCATCATTTTTATGGCCATATCCCGCATGCGCTGGAAGGTGGTATCAGACAGGGTCATAGCGGGTGCCACCGTAATCGAATCCCCTGTATGGATACCCATGGGGTCCATATTTTCGATGGTACATATGATGACCACATTATCATTTTTATCGCGAAGCAACTCAAGTTCGTATTCCTTCCACCCCATGAGTGCCTTATCGATCATCACTTCGTGAATGGGAGAAGTTTCCAGGCCACGGCTCAGCAGCTCGTCAAAATCCTTGGGGTCGTAAACGATAGATGCTCCGGCACCTCCCAGGGTATAGGAAGCCCGTATAACCAGGGGAAAGCCAAATTCCTGGGCGATCTCCTTCCCCTTCAGGAACGAAGTGGCCGAAGCCTGGGGAGGCATCCCTATTCCTATTTTTGTCATTAGTTCCCGGAACTTTTCCCGGTCTTCGGTAATATTGATAGCATCGATATCCACCCCGATGATCTCCACACCGAAGTCTTCCCAAATCCCCTTATCATCCGCCTCGATACAGAGGTTAAGTGCCGTTTGACCACCCATTGTAGGCAATACCGCATCGATATTGGGGTGCTTTTTCAACACCTCAATTATAGATTTGGTAGTTAATGGGAGGAGGTACACATGATCCGCCATTGAGGGGTCTGTCATTATCGTAGCCGGATTGCTATTGATCAGGATGGTTTCGATCCCGTCTTCCCGCAGCGACCGCAAGGCCTGAGATCCGGAATAATCAAATTCACATGCTTGTCCGATAATAATGGGTCCGGATCCGATAATCAGGATAGAGTTCAGGTCTTTTCTTTTTGGCATTTTCTTTTAAGCGTTAAGTATGGATAAAAAAAAGGTGTTACCGTTAAAAAGTAACACCTTATCAATATTCTGGAATAGGATCATTATTTCTTATGTCTCGGCTCTGAGGATACAGTAAGTTTTTTTCTTCCTTTAGCCCTTCTTCTGGCCAACACTTTCCTTCCGTTAGCAGAAGCCATACGCTCTCTGAAACCGTGCTTGTTTTTACGCTTCCTCTTGGAAGGTTGAAATGTTCTTTTCATAACTGAAGCTTATTTACAATCTGAGGGAAAAGGTCTGTTTGACCACTCAAAATTCTGGGCGCAAATATACAAAGAGTTTTTGCTTTGCCAAATCGATTTTCAAAAATATTCGGGATAGATTTATTACTTTTGCGACAGCAATGTTACACCCCGCCATCTGATGAAAAATGCCGTTTTTTTTGCCTTTTTTGCCCTCTTGGGCGTCCTGGCGACAGCACAGACCAATCTGAGGTACAACCTCAAGGAGGGTGATGTCTTCAAGATCAGACAGGAGGCCAGTCAGGTGATATTCCAGGAAATGGATGGTGCCGTACACGAAATCACCAATAATATAGATGGGGTACTCGAATTCAAAGTGGTCCAGGAACGGGATACCGCCTTTGTGATCGACTTGTTTTTCAGGGACCTCAACCTGAAAATGACATCGAGTATTCAGGGGGAACTGATGAACGTAAATGCCAGGGAAGTCCGGGAAGACGATATACAATCCAAAATCTTCAACAGCCTGCTGAACGAACCCGTACACATCATCCTCAGTAAAACCGGGGACATCCTGGAAGTAACGGGAGGGGACAGCCTGGTCGCAAAAATGTCAGGGGCTTCAGGAATTTCCGATGCCTTTTCACTGAACATGATGAAGAAATCCCTGGAAAAGGAGTTTGGTTCGGAAGCACTTTCCAACAGTTATGAACAAATGACCTATATCTATCCGAGTGTTCCTGTACGGGTAGGTGATCGCTGGAAAAATCAATATTTGGGGAAACTCTCTGCAGATAATTCCTGGCTGCTGGAAGCCGTCAGTGATACCTCTGCAACCATCCGGGGGGAAGCCAAAATCACCATGGATATAGCGGAACCGGTCTCTACGATGAAAATGACGGGTTCCCAAACTACCTGGATCAAAACCGATTTACCCACCGGTTTTATTATATCTATGAAGGTGGAAGGCAGTTCAGAGGGGGTAACCATTATGGCCCAACTCGGTAATGCGGAGATCCCGACACGAATTCAATCAACAACTACGTACGAACTAATTCAATAAGGTTTATGTTCCACAAAAATATTAAACTGGTTATCGCTTTTCTTATTATCGTCTATGCGGGTTACCAATTCTATGAAGGGTATATCATGAATGGGATTTCTCTGATATTGCTCTCGCTGGTCTTCATTTTCTTCTATTTCAGGAACGAAATAATCCTGTTAGCCTTTTTGCGTATGCGCAAGCAAGACCTGGAAGGGACCGAACGCTGGTTGAAAAAAATCAAAAACCCGGAAAGTTCGCTTACCCAAAAACAACAGGGGTACTACAATTACCTACATGGTATTATCTATTCCCAGAGGAACCTGACACAGGCCGAGAAATTCTTCCGTAAGGCCCTTAAGCTAGGGCTCAATATGGACTATGATGTGGCTATGGCGAAACTGAGCCTGGCCGGGATCGCCATGCAAAAAAGGCGGAAACGCGAAGCCACGGTCCTGCTTCAGGAAGCCAAAAAGTTGGATAAGAACAACATGCTGACGGAGCAGATCCGTATGATGCAGCAACAAATGAAGCGGATCTAAACGCCCCCCCCTATTTACTCATCTGATAATACCCCTTATTCGGGATCTCGATGGAATACTTCTTCCTTGAGGCATTGTTCAGGTGCGGTTCCCTAAGCCATGGATTATGCCTTTTCAGGATCTTGTAGTTGATCCCGTATTCGTCTGCGAAATCCGCAAAATTGCTTACGGCAGTGTCTACCTCAACATTGAAAGTAGGAATGCCCTTGTACAGGTCGCCCTGTTCCAGTTCATACCCGTATTTATGAGGGTTGGAAAGGATTTCTTTAATAGCCAGGATACGGAATACATAACGCCCGGTCTCCTGCCCCAGCAGTAAATCGTAGTAATTATCTACCTGCTGAATATTCATGTATTTCTTGATAGCTGCCGGACCCGCATTATAGGAAGCAGCAGCGAGCGTCCAGCTTCCATAGGCCTCTTTATATTTCTTAAGGTATCGGCAGGCTACTTCCGTGGATTTCGCCAGGTGATAGCGTTCATCCACATTGGAGTTGATCTCGAGCCCGTATTCCCTGCCCGTTGCTTTCATGATCTGCCAGAACCCCGTGGCGCCCGCAGGGGACACTACATTCTGCAGCCCGCTTTCTGCTACAGCCAGGTATTTGAAATCCTCGGGGATACCGTTCTTTTTCAGGATGGGCTCAATTACGGGAAAGTATTTATGAGCGCGTTTCATCAACAATACAGCATTGGACTGCCAGTAGGTGTTCACCAGGAATTCCCGGTCAATGCGCTCCATGATCTCCGGATCCTCCTGGGGAACTGGTTCCCCGGCAAAGTTCAAATTATCCGGAATATCAATTGCTGAAATCGTGTATTCCTCAGCAACATTTTTTACCTCATCATTCTCCGTGGCCTGGGGGCCTTTCACCGTTGCTTCCTGGTTTTGCTGTACTGCAAAAATCAGGGTAGAAATTACAAAGACCACCCCCAGAAGCATCAAAATCTTCTTTATTACTCTCATGACATACGTTAATTACCCAACTAAAGGTATTAATTACAACCTCATTATTCCAAAATAATTGTGGGTAATCGTTCATTAAACCATTTAAATCGATGGAGGATCATGGTGTGGGTGCCTCCCTTAACCCGCAAATAGTTCTCAATAGGGCCCACCGGAAAAACAGCATCCCTGTCCCCATGAATATGCACAAGATCAGGCGGATAGCTCTTCTGACCCCAATGTACGATCTTATCGATGGACCAGTCCAGGTAATATTTATCGCGTATCCCAAGGTACTGCTCATAAAGCGAAAGTCTTTTGGTTACCGTTTCCCCAAACGCATATTTGGCCAGGAGTTCTACATTGTTAACCAGGCCTGTAGGCAACAATCGATGTACCTTGGTGTATTTTGCAAATAAGAGCCTTTTGGGCATTTCAGATTTCTGTTTGATGCTTGAAATGATGATCACTTTCTCCACGGTGAGGAGTTTGGCCATCTCCTGCGCCAGCATACCGCCAAAGGAAACCCCGATTAAAACAGGCTGGTCATGTCGGATCTCTTCGGCCATTTTCTGCGCATAGTCTTCAAATGACATGCCTTTTTCAGGAATGAACCATTCGAGAAAATGCATTTGAAATTTTTCAGGAGGGAGTTTAATATGCTCGAAGATCCGGGAACTCGCTCCTAAACCGGGAATAAAATAAACATGAATCTTTGATGAAGGCATGAGGGCCCAAAGAGGTTTAAAACTAGGAAATTAGCATTTTTTTATTTACTTTTGTTATCAAGTTGTAAAGATTCCCCCAAGTCTTAGATATTTAACCCCGAGCTAACCTTTCAGTAAATTACGATCTTAGAACAATCGTAATTTTTTTGTCTGAGAACCAAATTAAATCAAACTATATGAGTGAAGTAGCAATTAAAGACAATAGTTTCCTGCGCCAGTTTGAAACTAAGGTCAATGGCCACCTGGCCAAAATTGAATACTCTTCCCAAGAACGTAAGGTTTTCTTAACTAAACTGGTTATTCCGGAGGAAATTGAGATCGAAGGTTTTAAGGAGGAATTTATCAAATCTGTCCTGCATCACATACAGGAGCAGAATTTAAGAGTGGTTCCCACAAGTCCGCAAATAGCTGGTTTTTTAAGGAGAAACAGACAGTACAAAGAAATGCTTCCTGTTGGGATTCGCATATAAGACTATTCAAAAAGCATCAGACCAACCTCTCTTCGGAGAGGTTTTTTTATGCCCTCTCAGCTCGTTACCGCTTCTTTCTGGAAAGAAAAGCGTACCATTCCTTCCTCATCAATTTCCTGAAGACGTACGGTGTGCAGGGTATTTACCAATTCCGGGTTCCAGGGCGCCCTCACTTTAATGTAGTTTTCGGTAAAGCCATGGATGTATCCGGCCTTATTCTCCCCTTCAAAAAGTACGGTCCGTACACTACCTAACTGAGTTTCATAAAAGGCCCTGCGTTTCTTGACCGACAGGGCACGCAACATCTTGCTCCGTTTCTGCCTGACTTTCTTTGGAACAGGGTCTTTCATTTCAGCAGCGGGTGTATTATCCCTTTCGGAATAGGTAAAAACGTGAAGATAGGAGATCTCTAATTCATTCAGGTAATGATAGGTCTCGAGAAAATCCTCATCGGTTTCTCCAGGAAAACCCACAATGACATCTACCCCTATACAGGCGTGTGGCATGAGGGATTTTATATGGGCAACCCGATCCGTGTAGAGCTCCCGCTGATACCTCCTGCGCATGACTTTCAGGATCTTATTGCTGCCGCTCTGAAGGGGGATATGGAAATGGGGTACAAAGGATTTGCTCCGGGCAACAAATGAAATGGTTTCATCCCTTAGCAAATTAGGTTCTATGGATGAAATTCGCAGTCGCTCTACCCCTTCTACCTTATCTAGTGCCTGAACCAGGTCAAGAAAAGTGTGCTCATGCCGCTTGTTGCCAAACTCCCCCTTGCCGTAGTCCCCAATATTTACTCCGGTCAACACAATCTCCCTGATCCCTTTTTCCGAAATTTCCCGGGCATTGTTCAGCACATTCTCCAGCGTATCGCTTCGGGAAATGCCCCGGGCAAGAGGGATAGTACAATAGGTACACTTGTAATCACACCCGTCCTGCACTTTTAAGAATGCACGTGTGCGGTCGCCAATAGCATAGCTGCCCACATAAAAATCGGCCTCAGTGATCTCACAGGAATGCACCTCGCCAAAATCGTTTTTGGAGAGATCGGAGATATAGTCAGTAAGCTTAAATTTTTCCGTTGCCCCCAACACCAGGTCCACGCCATCAACTGCAGCCAGCTCTTCCGGTTTGAGCTGGGCATAACAGCCAATTGCTGCAATAAAAGCCTGGGGATTGTTCTTTTGTGCCTGTCGGACAATGGTCTTAAACCGCTTGTCTGCATTTTCCGTAACGGAGCAGGTATTGATCACATAGAGGTCGGCCTTCTGATCAAAATCTACCCGCTCAAAGCCTTCCCCCTGTACCTGCCTGGCAATAGTGGAGGTCTCCGAAAAATTCAGCTTACAGCCCAGGGTGTGGAAAGCTACCTTCTTTTTCATCTAGAAAACGCGATTTGGCCCGCAAAGATAAGAAAATCAGAATGTTTCCCTGGCCCGTCTAGTATTTACGGTATTTGCCGGTGATTTCGTATACGTGCCGCAATATTTCGGCATCCTCTTCGGTAAATTCAACATTTCGTCGGGCCATCATTACCCGAGCTGCCTCAAAAGCTTTCTCCGGGTGATAGGCCACAAAGCCGGAGGCACCACCCCAACTAAAACTGGGTATAAAATTCCTGGGGAAGCCAGGCACATAGATATTGGTATTCACCCCGATAACGGTACCGGTGTTGAACATGGTGTTGATCGCTGTTTTGCTATGGTCGCCCATCATCAGGCCACAAAACTGAAGACCCGTCTGGTCAAAACGCTCCGTAGCGTAATTCCAGAGCCGCACTTTAGCATAGTTGTTCTTCAGGTTGGAATTGTTGGAGTCTGCGCCAATGTTACACCATTCGCCCAGGACCGAATTACCCAGGTATCCGTCATGGCCTTTGCTCGAATACCCGAAGATCACTGAATTACTGACTTCTCCGCAGACCTTGCCAAACGGACCTACCGTTGTGGGGCCGTAGATCTTTGCCCCCATCTTTACTACAGCATTATCACAGAGTGCAAAGCCCCCGCGGATAAGGCTGCCTTCCATGATTTCTGCATTCTTGCCTATGTAAATAGGCCCTTCTGAAGCATTGAGAATACTGTATTCTACCTTAGCCCCTTCTTCAACAAAAATACGTTCCGGGTGGATCAGCTTATTGGTCTCCGAAATGGCAGCGCTATTCCTCCCATTGGTGAGAAGTTGGTAATCAGTTTCCAGAACTTCGCCATTCCGAGAAAAGATCTCCCAGGTATTGCGAAGGCACATGGGGTTAGTTTCTAATTCTTTGACAGCATAGGCCTCAATATCCTGCAAATCCACCGATGCTCCCGTGGCACAGGCGATCAGTTCACCTGATTTCACCAAGGCCTCCCCCACTTTCAGGGATTTGATCCGGCTTACCAGGTTAGGATCCGGCAGATAGGTGCCATTTATAAAGACATTGGAAGTACCTGCTACCAGAGGATATTTGCCAGCGAGGTAGTCTTCGGTCTTACTGCTTGTGACAGCACCCAGGTAATGCTCCCATTTCTCCCTTATAGTTAGGATCCCCATACGGATGTCCGCTACGGGCCGGGTGTAAGTAAAAGGCAATAATGCTTCTCTTTGGTTGCCGTCAAAAAGGATGTAGTTCATCTCCCCGCTTTTGTTACAAAATTATAAAAAAACGCCCCTGAAAGTGCTTCAGGGGCGTGTATATCGTTGTACTTCCGTTTATATAGACTATTTGCCTTCTTCCTTAGTTGCCTCTTTCTTGGCAGGCTTTTTAAACTTCTCGTACTTGCTCTTGAACTTATCAATCCTACCGGCGGTATCCACAAGTTTAGCTTTACCTGTGTAGTAGGGATGCGATGTGCGTGAAATTTCTAGCTTAACAAGCGGGTACTCCACACCATCCACCTTGATCGTCTCCTTGGTTTCCGCAGTTGACTTGGCCAGGAAAACATCGTCATTGGACATGTCCTTGAAAGCCACCAGCCTAAAATTTTCCGGATGTATACCTTTTTTCATTGTAATGTCTTTAACTCCTCCGATTTTTTGTGGGTGCAAATGTATATATTTTTCAAGGAACCTGCAATTTATATTTTGAAAAATGCCACGCTAAAAATTGTATCTTTAGCTGTAACAAAATTAACCAGAAAACTACTAACTGAAAGAAACAACTAAAACTTTAATAATGGAAGAACAACAACCTAAAACCGGAAAATTTGCCTTGAACTACGGACTGCTCCTTGGTGCGGTGAGCGTTATTTTTGCTTTTATGCTGTATACCCTTGATATGCACTATCAGGGAGGGTTTGGTGTAATGGCCGTATCCGCACTATTGAGTTTGGCAGCAATTATTATTGGACTCATCCAATTCAAGAAAGCAAATGGCGGCTATATGTCCTTTGGGCAGGGCTTTAAAATTGGAATCGGGATCTGCCTGATAGCAGGGATCATCGGGATCATTTTCAATCAGATCATGCAGAACGTAATTGACCCAGATATGATGGCCAAGGCTATGGAATATCAGGAAGGGCAATTGATAGAAAGAGGTTTGACCCCTCAGCAGGCATCGGATCAAATGGAAATGGGCAAGCAGTTTGCAGAACCCATGTGGCAGATTACCTTTGGGTTAATTGGAAGTGTTTTATTCGGAGTGCTGCTCTCTATAGTCCCAGCCCTGGTAATTAAAAAAGCTAAGCCTGAATAATACTTAAAATCGTACTTTTGAAAGGAATTAGGCAAACAGCCCTATGAAGGTATCCATAGTAATTCCTTTACTCAACGAAGAAGAATCCCTGAACGAATTACATGATTGGATTGCATCCGTGATGCAGTCCAATCATTTTTCATATGAAATCCTCTTTATAGACGATGGGAGTACCGATAATTCCTGGAGGGTCATCGAGAGCCTGGCTGCCGGCAATCCGGAAGTAAAGGCCATCCGCCTCCGCAAGAATTTTGGTAAATCCCAGGCTTTGCACGCGGGTTTCAAACGGGCAGATGGTGATTTTGTAATCACTATGGATGCCGATCTGCAAGACAATCCTGAAGAAATCCCCCAGCTGATTGCGCTGATGGAAGAAGAAGGCCTCGACCTGGTATCGGGATGGAAAAAAAAGCGCTATGACTCGGTGATCATGAAGAACATCCCCTCTAAAATTTTTAACTGGGCAGCGCGAAAGACTTCGGGAGTTAAGTTACACGACTTCAACTGCGGCCTGAAAGCCTTCCGCAAAGAGGTTACTAAGACCATTGAAGTGCGCGGGGAAATGCACCGCTATATCCCTGTACTAGCCAAGAATGCAGGTTTCCTTAAGATCGGGGAAAAGGTGGTAAAACACCAGGCGCGGAAATACGGGAAGACCAAATTTGGTGCCGACCGCTTTATCAAAGGCCTCCTGGACCTTATCACCATTTGGTTTGTGTCCAAATTTGCCAAAAGGCCCATGCACCTGTTTGGGGCACTGGGCGTGCTCATGTTCCTTATTGGCTTTGGGTTTGCCCTATATCTGGGTATCGATAAGCTGTTTATAAACCCATTTGGCAGGTTGCTCACACAGCGACCAGAATTTTTTATCGCCCTTACTGCAATGATCATCGGGACCCAGTTATTCCTGGCAGGATTCCTGGGGGAAATCATGGTACGGTCGCGAAAGAGCAAACCCCGGTATACCATTGCGGAAGAATTAAACCTGTAGGCTCTTTTTATGTAATAAACTTCTTAATTTTGAAGTGAACTAATCCCTACCCGTAATTATGGAACAAATCCTCCAAAGAGCCAATTCCTGGCTTAGTGATTTTTTTGATACTGAAGTCCAAAACGAAGTAAAGCACCTCATTGCCAACGACAAGGAAGAATTAAAAGACCGGTTTTACCGTGATCTTGAGTTTGGCACGGGGGGTATGCGTGGCGTTATGGGGGTAGGGACCAATCGCATTAACAAATACACCCTTGGAAAAAGCACACAAGGGCTGAGCAATTACCTCAAAAAGGTGTATCCCGGGGATAAACACAAAGTGGTCATTGCCTATGACTGCAGGCACAACAGCGATACCCTTGCGCGCGTTGTAGCTGAGGTCTTCTCTGCCAATGACATACAGGTATACCTGTTCTCTGCCCTTCGGACCACCCCGGAACTTTCTTTTGCCGTACGCCAACTGAACTGCCATGCCGGTATTGTCCTTACTGCTTCCCATAACCCTCCTGAATACAACGGCTATAAGGTGTACTGGACAGACGGTGGCCAGATCGTACCACCGCAGGACAAGGAAATCATTTCCGAGATCAATGCGTTGGCGTTTGAGGACGTCCGGTTTAAACCAAAGGAAGATCTTATACAATTGATAGACAGGGACGTGGACGAGGCCTTTATCTCGGCTTCTGTTAAAAACGGAGATTTCGGCGCTTCAGGCAAGGATGATTTTAAGATCGTCTTCACCTCACTGCACGGCACCTCTATCACTGCCATCCCGGAAGTCCTCAAACGAGCCGGGTATGGCCAGGTAACTGTTGTGGAAGAGCAACGTGAACCCGACGGGAATTTCCCAACCGTAAAATCACCCAATCCCGAAGAACCGGAAGCCCTGGCACTGGCTATGAAAAAGGCAGAGGAAATTGGTGCCGATATGGTGGTGGGTACCGATCCGGACAGTGACCGCCTTGGGATAGCGGTGCGCAATAACCAGGGGGAATTGCAATTGTTGAATGGGAACCAGACCATGATCCTGATGACCCGTTTTCTGCTGGAACAACGAAAAAAAGCGGGTTTTAAAGGGAATGAATACATCGCCTCAACCATCGTGTCTACCCCAATGATGTCCAGGCTCGCAGAGGCTTTTGGGGTAGAATGCAAGATCTCACTTACAGGCTTTAAATGGATTGCCAAGATGATCAAGGATTTCCCCGAGCAGGATTTTGTCGGCGGCGGGGAAGAGAGTTTTGGTTTTATGGTAGGGGATTTTGTACGCGACAAGGACGCGGTGACCTCGACCTTGCTCGCCTGCGAGATCGGGGCACAGGCAAAAGCGGATGGCAGTTCGTTTTTTAAAGAGCTCATCAGTTGTTATGAGGCCTATGGGTTTTACAAGGAAAAACTGATCTCCCTTACAAAAAAGGGGATGAAAGGGGCGGAAGAAATCGCCCAGATGATGGTGGATTTCCGGGAAAATCCCATAACCTCAATAGACGGTTCAGACGTGGTTGTTGTAGACGACTACAGCAGTTCCGTTTCACACAACCTCAGGACCGGGGAAAAAACGCCCATCGACATTCCCAAATCAAACGTGTTGATCTACACCACTGCCGAGGGCACAAAAATGGCGGCCCGACCCAGTGGTACGGAACCTAAGATCAAATTTTACTTCAGCATAAACACACCTCTTGAAAATGCAGGAAAATTTGAGCAAACCGAAAAGGAACTTGACGCAAAGATTGATCGTATCCTGAAAGAACTGAAATTGGGCTAATGGAGTATTTCCGAAAAATCCTGGCTTATGCCCTGCCCTACAGAAAGTTCGGCTTCCTGAACATTTTTTTCAATATCCTGTACGCCCTTTTCAGCGCGCTCTCTTTCGCAGCGCTTATCCCGATGCTGGATGTGCTGTTCGACCAGTCGAAGAAAGTGTATGCGCTACCCGTTTACGAAGGGATGGGACAAATAAAATCCTTTTTGCAGGACTATATCAACTATCAGATCACTGCCTATGCCGGTGACGATGAAATGAAGGGTTTGGTGCTGGTAATAGGCTTAGTGCTGGTCCTTTTTCTTCTGAAAAACGTGTTCAATTACCTGGCCATGTATTTTATCACCTTCCTGCGCAATGGGGTATTGAAGGACATACGAAACAAGATGTATGAAAAGGTGGTGGAACTGCCCCTCTCTTATTACACCGAGAAACGGAAGGGCGACGTTATTGCGCGGATTACCTCGGATGTGCTGGAGATCCAGCATTCCTTTTTATCTATCCTTGAACTGATCGTGCGGGAACCCCTGACCATCCTGTTTACCATTCTGATCATGTTCTTTATAAGCGTTAAACTAACGCTGTTCGTATTCATATTTATCCCGATAGCCGGCATGATCATAAGCAGGATCGGGAAATCGCTAAAGAAAAAATCCCTCAGGGTACAGAAAGAACAGGGCGAATTCCTATCGATTGTTGAGGAAACCCTGGGAGGCCTCCGTGTCATAAAAGCCTTTAATTCTGAATCCCGTTTTGCGAAAATTTTCAGCAACTCCACCCTTCGGTTCTACCGGTTTTCTAACCGATTGCTGAACCGGCAAAACCTGGCCTCACCCACCGGGGAGTTTCTGGGTATCCTGGTCATTGGTGTGCTGTTATGGTTTGGTGGGAAGATGGTCCTGGTGGATAAGACCCTGGACGCATCCTCCTTTATCGCCTATATGGGGCTGGCCTACAACATCCTCACCCCGGCCAAAGCCATAAGTAAGGCTTCCTACGGAGTGCGCAAGGGCAATGCCGCCGCACAGCGGGTTTTGGAGGTGATCGAAGCAGAGAATCCCATAAAAGAACCCGAAAACCCCGTTTCCAAGAACGACTTCCAGCAGGGGATTGCACTGGACAAGGTGTCCTTTAAATATGAAGAAGAGCCGGTTTTTAAGGATTTCAGCCTGAAAATTCCAAAGGGAAGTACCGTAGCCCTGGTAGGGCAATCCGGAAGTGGAAAAAGTACCCTGGCCAACCTGATCATTCGTTTTTACGATGTAACGGGAGGGAAAATCACCCTGGATGGTGTGGACATCCGCGACATGTCCAAGAGGGACCTCAGAGAGCTTATGGGCCTCGTTACCCAGGAATCCATATTGTTCAATGACACGGTGATCAACAATATCCGGATGGGAAAGGCAGATGCCAGTGAAGATGAGATCATAGCTGCTGCCAAGGTAGCCAACGCCCATGACTTCATTATGGAACTGCCCAAAGGGTACCAAACCAATATAGGGGATGGGGGCAATAAGCTTAGTGGCGGTCAGAAACAACGCTTGTCCATAGCGAGGGCCGTACTGAAGAATCCCCCGATAATGATACTGGACGAAGCCACTTCAGCTTTGGATACAGAAAGCGAACGCCTGGTACAGGATGCCCTGGAGAAAATGATGGTCAACCGGACCTCGATCGTCATCGCACACCGGTTATCTACCATTCAGAAGGCCAGCAAGATCATTGTGCTTCAAAAAGGAAAGCTCGTAGAACAGGGAACCCACGCAGAACTGATAAAATCCAACGGAGTGTACAAAAAACTCGTTGAAATGCAGTCACTTGGGTAGTTGCGGATTAAACCCAGGGAGAAAAAGACAGTCTAAGGACCATAAGAAGCTTGCTTTTGATTGCTGAAGAAACCTTAGTAGCCCAGTTAAAGAACAAGGAGAGCCAGGCCAGAGCTTTTGAGCAGTTGGTCAATGCCTATAAGGAGCGCCTGTACTGGCACATCCGCAGGATCGTGCTGAACCACGATGATACGGATGATGTCTTGCAGAATACCTTCATTAAGGTGTTCCGAAATATTGAAGGTTTCAAAGGGGACAGCAAGCTGTATTCCTGGATGTACCGCATAGCCACGAATGAGGCGTTGAGTTTTCTCAAGTCCAAAACCAGGAAGCTGGGGCAAAGCAGCGAGGCCATCCAGGAATCCCTTGCCAATCAACTGGAATCCGATGTTTATTTTGAAGGGGATGAGATACAACTGAAATTGCAACAGGCCATTGCCACCCTTCCGGAAAAGCAAAAACTGGTCTTCAATATGAAATACTTTGAAGACATGAAATATGAGGAAATTTCGGAAATACTGGAGACCACGGTTGGAGGTTTGAAAGCTTCCTACCACCTGGCGGTTAAAAAGATTGAAAGCTATTTGAAGGAAGATTAAACCATTTAAAGAATTGAAAGTCAAACCTAAACGATGGACAAGAAGTATAAAAAGGAAGGATTTAAAGTACCGGAAGGATATTTCGAAGGGCTTACGGACCGCATCCTGGACAGGGTAAAGGAGAAGGCTCCCGACTTGCCAAAGGAAGAGGGGTTTACCCTTCCTGAGGGGTATTTTGATTCCCTGAATGAACGGGTGCAGAAACGATTGTCCGATAGTGAAAACCCCGGGGTCATTCGCATGAATCCCTGGAAGAAGTACTATTTTGTAGCCGCTTCAATAGCTGCCCTGGTGGTGATCGTGATAGGCATCAGGATGAGTCGGTCTGATGATTTCACTTTCAGTGATCTGGCCAGCACGGAGCTGGAGAACTATCTCAATGAAACTGACCTCGGACTAACGTCTTACGAAATAGCAGAAGTATTACCTGTAGAAGAACTTGAGGTTAACGATATCCTGGATGCAGGATTGAACGAAGAAAATATTATAGATTACCTGGATGAAAATGTAGAGGATTTGGATGAACTAAATATTGAATACGATGAGTAAGTATAGCAAAATAGGGGTGCTGATAGTTATGTTATTTGTCATTACTGGCGGATATAGCCAACGTCGGCCTGTACAGGAAAAGATCAAAACGCTGAAAGTTGCCTTTATCACAGAAAGATTAAGCCTCAGCAGCAGTGAAGCCCAGGATTTCTGGCCCATCTACAACGCCCACGAAGAAGCCCTTGAGGGTTTAAAACGTAGGGAGCGTACTGAAATCAGGAGTAATATGATGGATTTTCAGAATCTTTCTGAGAAGGAAGCGGCAGCCTTATTGCAGCAATCTATTGCACTGGAAAAAGAAAAACATCAGCTAAATGTTCGGTTTCTGGAGCGGATGAGCGAGGTGATTTCGGCCAAGAAAACCTTCCTGCTGATCAAGGCTGAGGAAGACTTTAAAAAACGGCTGTTACGTGAGATCCAGCAACGCAGGCGTGGAGGATGATCCCCCATTTCGACCAAATACAACAAAAGGAAGCCAAACGGCTTCCTTTCTTTTTAAACCTAATTCCTTTTCAGCTGTCCTACTATATGTAAACCCTAAATTTTAAATTATGAAACGTCTCAAATCTTTATTCATTATGATCGCTCTCCTGGGCGGCTTTACAGTAGCTCAGGCCAATGCAACAGCTAAAGTCTACCCCAGGATTGGCCTGGTAGTAACCATGGTACCTAAATCGAAGATCTATATCCACAAGGGGGTGAGCTTCCATTTCTCGAATGGCGTCTGGTACAGGGCAAAAGGCAAGCGTTTTGTGGTAAGTGCTGCCCCGGTTGGGCTTTACATCAATACCCTGCCCAGGGGAAGGAAAGTTGTCTACGTAAAAGGCAAAAAATACTACCGCTATAATGGGGTATGGTACCAAAAAAGAGGGCGTGGCTTTTTAGTGGTAAAAATTTAATTTGATTGGTTTGGATGAATAGTTGTTTGTGTGGCAAGTGCCACAGAAAACGGGAAGGTCTTCTTCCCGTTTTTTTATTGAAATGTAAGCTTCGCAATGCGGTTTCTTCCCGCTGCATAGGCCACCGAATCGTTGAGGAACCTGATCGTATAAAAGGGTTCATCAGCAAGATCTTTCCAGGAAGTGCCCGCGTTAGACGAATATGAAATTCCGGTATACCCTACCGCTACCAGTTCCTCCCCACCAGAATTCGGCACAAATTGTATACAGCTTTTATATCCGGGTGTCAACCCATCAGCTATCAGCTCCCAGTGGCTGCCACCGTCCCTGGTAAAGGCTTTGTTTCCTCTATTCATTTCGGGTTGGGTGTAATCTCCGCCGATGACAATACCCAGGCGGGCATCGTAAAACGCTACACTGTATATTCCTTCCGTTTCTTGCTTCTGCACCACCGGGGTTTCAATTACCTCCCAGCTTACCCCCTTGTCTTGCGTTCGAAAGATGCGGGACCTGGTAGTTGCCACCCAGGCCGTATCCCCTACAATAGCGATATTGGTGTTGCTGGCGGCAAAGGCTCCTTCTCCTTCCAGCGCCGGAGGCAATTCTTCACAGGGTATTTTTTTCCAGCTCTGTCCTCCATCCCGCGTTATCAGGACTGCTAAACATCCTTCCCTGCTATCTCCAATGGCGATGCCCTCAGCATTGTTCCAAAAGGCCATGGCATCATAGAAAACCCCTTCCCCTTCCTCGGACCAAACCAGTTCTAGTTGTCCCCTATCCCCTGTCTTGTAAAGCAAGGCTGGGTTTCCGGCAGAAAGCATAAAAAAATCGGATTGCGTATGGGCAATTGCACGGTATTCCGGTAATATACTATCATAGGCCTGAACCCCAGAACGCACGGTGCCCGTTTGCAGGTCTACAGTGCCGAATATCCCATTATTGCCTGCAAAAGCCAGGCTTCCATCCATGATCTCTATGGCACGAATACTTATGGAATCCTGGTACAGGGCTTCTACTTCAACGCTGTTAAACACTTCGTTCTGTTTCGCTTTTGGGCTGCAGGCTACTAGAAGAATCAGAAGGATGAAGGTAAAGTGGCGCATAGGCTGAATTTTACCAAATGTAAAGGGATTCATCATGAAAGCGATACCTTTGCGGGGTAAATTTTTTGCATGCGACTACACAAAAACCTGGTTATCGCTGTCCATTACGCCCTAGATCAGATCTTCAACCAGGCGGGCTATGCGGATAAGGTGGTAGAGAAAACCCTGAAGCGAGATAAGCGATGGGGCTCCCGTGACCGGGGGTTTATTGCCGAGACCACTTATGAAATTGTCAGATACAAGCGCCTGTATACCGCCATTGCCGGAGTAAAACCCCCCTATTCAAAAGCTGCCCTTTACCGGGTTATTGCGGTATGGATCACACTGCGCGGCCTACCACTTCCGGATTGGGTGGAATTTAAGGGCACCCCGCAGCGCCGGATAAAAGGAAAGTACGATGAGCTTATCAAGATCAGGAAATACCGGGAGTCCGTGCCCGACTGGCTGGATGAGCTGGGAGAAGCCGCACTTGGTGATTCACAATGGTCAGAAGAACTTTCCGCCCTCAATCAGCAGGCAGCGGTTACCCTCAGGGTAAACCGCCTGAAGACCAATAAAAAGGAATTGCAAAAAAGCCTGGCAGAACTCGGCATCAAAACAACGGAGCTAAAGGGATATCCCGATGCACTTCAATTGATACAGCGAAAAGATGTATTTAAATCCCCATATTTCAAAAAAGGCTGGTTTGAGGTGCAGGACGCCGCGTCGCAACTTGTTGCCCCGTTTACAGAGGCCATGCCTGGTGATTGCGTCATCGACGCCTGTGCGGGGGCGGGGGGAAAAAGCCTTCACCTGGCCGCCCAGATGCAGAACAAAGGGCAGCTGATCGCCCTTGATATTTATGAATACAAACTAAAGGAACTAAAGAAGCGTGCCCGCAGGAACGGGGTGCACAATTTGGAAACCCGACTGATCACCGGGACCCGTACCATTAAAAAATTGCACAACAGGGCAGACCGCGTCCTAATTGACGCCCCATGCACCGGATTGGGGGTGCTGAGACGCAATCCTGATGCCAAGTGGAAACTGAACAGGGAATTTCTGGATCGGGTGCTCAAAACCCAGGAAAAGTTATTGCGTGAATATTCAAGAATGGTAATGCCCGGGGGTAAACTGGTTTATGCCACCTGTTCGATCCTGCCCCAGGAAAACGACCAGCAAATCGTTGCATTTCTCAACAGTGAAGCGGGCAAAGGGTTTGAACTGGAGGCAGAAAAACACTGTTCCCCTGCGAAGGATGGCCATGACGGTTTCTATATGGCACGATTGCTTCGAAAGTAATCAACAACAACAGGGGATAACTGTTTTCTCTCAGCTGCAGGGAATCAACACTAAAAATGTAAATTTGTGCTTTCTTCATTCAAAACCTTTAGAAGGCCATGATTCATTTCTTCGGAGACCCTACCAGAAAAGTATTTGCCGTTCAGGTGCAGCAGGATCTTTCTCAGCAAGACATTGAAAAATTAAACTGGTTATTCGGGAACGAACCGCGGATAGAGCTGGCGTCTTTGGACGCCTTTTTTGTTGGCCCCAGGGCAGCCATGGTCACCCCATGGAGTACCAACGCTACGGAGATCACCCAGAACATGGGCATCTCCGGTATCGTGAGGATAGAAGAATTCCAGTCGGTTTCCGAAACTTATGAGGAGTATGACCCGATGCTCTTCCAGAAATACGACCGACTGACCCAGGAGGTTTTTGATATCGACGTCCCCCCACAGCCTATTCTCGAGGTGGAAGATATAGAGGCCTATAATCAGGCAGAAGGATTGGCCCTGAGCCCTGATGAAGTCTCCTACCTGGAAGAACTTGCCGAACGCCTGGGCAGAAAGCTCACCGATTCCGAAGTGTTTGGATTCAGCCAGGTCAATTCAGAACACTGCCGGCATAAAATATTTAACGGGACCTTTGTAATTGACGGGGAAGAAAAACCATCTTCCTTGTTTAAACTGATCAAAAAAACCTCAGAAGAACATCCCAACCATATCGTTTCCGCCTACAAAGACAATGTAGCCTTCATCTCCGGACCGGAAGTCGTGCAATTCGCGCCTAAATCTCCGGACAAGCCCGATTACTACGAGGAAAAACCCTTCCAATCGGTGATCTCCCTGAAGGCAGAAACACACAACTTTCCCACAACCGTAGAGCCCTTTAACGGAGCCGCAACAGGATCAGGGGGAGAAATTCGCGACCGCCTTGCCGGGGGTAAAGGGGCCCTGCCACTGGCAGGAACTGCGGTTTACATCACCTCCTACAGCCGGCTTGAACCCAACCGCCGTTGGGAAAATGCCATGCAGGAACGCAAATGGTTGTACCAGACCCCCATGGACATCCTGATCAAAGCCTCTAACGGAGCTTCCGACTTTGGCAATAAATTCGGACAGCCCCTTATTTCCGGATCGGTACTGACTTTCGAACACGAAGAGCACCAGCGAAGACTGGGGTATGACAAGGTAATTATGCTGGCTGGTGGCATCGGTTACGGAAAAGCCGATCAGGCACTGAAAGCCACTCCGGAAAAAGGAGATAAGATCGTTATCCTCGGAGGGGACAACTACCGTATAGGGATGGGGGGTGCAGCTGTTTCCAGTGCAGACACCGGCGCCTTCAGCACCGCTATTGAGCTCAATGCCGTACAACGTTCCAATCCCGAAATGCAAAAACGGGCGGCCAATGCCATCAGGGGGCTGGTCGAACTCGATAAAAACCCGGTAGTTTCCATTCACGATCACGGTGCGGGGGGGCACCTGAATTGCCTGTCAGAACTTGTGGAAGAAACAGGGGGCCATATAGACATGGACCAACTCCCGATCGGGGATCCCACCCTCTCAGCCAAAGAGATCATTGGGAACGAATCCCAGGAACGCATGGGCCTGGTCATGGGGACCCCGGACATGGACCTATTGAAAAGGGTTGCCGAAAGGGAACGCTCTCCCATGTATGAGGTGGGTGTAGTTACCGGGGACCACAGGTTTACCTTTGAATCCCGGAAAAAAGGCGAAAAACCCATGGACCTGGAGCTCTCCGACATGTTCGGAAGCAGCCCGAAGACGATCATGAAGGATTCCGCAGTGGTTCGTTCTTATGCAGACCCGGAATATCAAATTTCAAAATTCAGGGACTACCTGGAACAGGTGTTGCAGCTGGAGGCCGTGGCCTGTAAGGACTGGCTTACCAACAAAGTGGACCGCTGTGTGGGAGGGCGTGTAGCCAAACAACAATGTGCTGGTCCTTTGCAGTTGCCCTTGAATAATTGCGGGGTAATGGCACTGGACTTTAAAGGAAAGGAAGCGATAGCCACTTCCATAGGGCATTCGCCTGTTTCCGGACTCATCGATCCTGAGGCGGGTAGCCGCAATAGCATGGCAGAAGCCCTAACGAACATCGTATGGGCACCTCTCGATGGCGGCTTAAAGGCAGTATCCCTCTCCGCTAACTGGATGTGGCCCTGTAAGAATCCTGGTGAAGATGCGCGCCTGTATGCAGCCGTTGAGGCGGTATCGGATTTTGCCATTGCCCTCGGCATCAATGTGCCCACAGGGAAAGATTCCCTCTCCATGAAACAGAAATACCCGGACGGGGAAGTGCTTGCTCCCGGCACGGTCATTATATCGGCTGCCGGACATTGTAACGATCTCAACAAGGTTGTGGAGCCTGTGCTA
>NZ_CEYNTP010000008.1:24842-27283 GCF_982873095.1 Lentiprolixibacter sp.
GCTACAAAAAGGGGGTGGGGAACTGTACTACCTGAACTTCTCACAGGACAATTTCAAACTAGGGGGCTCCTCCTTTTCACAGATCCTGAACAAAGTAGGAAAAGAAGCCCCTACAGTAAAGGATACCAGTTTCTTTGCCCGGGCATTTAATACCCTTCAGGAACTGATAGCACAAGGGATGGTCCTTGCCGGACATGATGTAGCCTCAGGCGGGCTAATTACCACCCTGCTCGAAATGTGTTTTGCCGACCTGGAGCTTGGGGCGCAGATCGATCTCAGCGGGTTGGGTGAAACGGATACCACAAAATTGCTGTTCTCAGAAAATGCCGGGGTGGTCTTCCAGGCCAGTAATAAGGATGTTGAGTCAGTGATGGATGAGGCAGGCATCTCCTGGTTCCGGATAGGGAAGGTTAAGGCTGAGGCCGTAATGGACATTCGCAATGGTAAAGACCATCTGCAGCTGGATATTGCGGCGTTGCGCAAATGCTGGTACAAGACCTCTTATCTTCTGGATGACAAGCAAACGGCAAATTCCCTGGCCAGGGAGCGCTATGACAATTATGCCGACCAACCCCTGCGCTACCAGTTTCCTTCAGGGTTTTCAGGGGCGTGGAAAGGTGTTGGTAATGGAGTGAAGCCCAAGGCGGCTATTCTCCGGGAAAAGGGGAGCAATTCAGAACGGGAAATGGCCCACGCCTTGTATCTGGCTGGTTTTGAGGTAAAGGATGTGCACATGACCGACCTGATCTCCGGTCGGGAAACGCTGGAAGACATCCAGTTTATCGGCGCGGTTGGGGGCTTTTCCAACTCGGATGTCCTGGGAAGTGCCAAGGGATGGGCCGGGGCATTTAAATACAACGAGAAAGCCCGCAAAGCCCTGAGGAATTTCTTTGACAGGGAAGACACCCTTAGTGTGGGGATCTGCAACGGTTGTCAGTTGTTTATGGAACTCGATCTCATTAATCCGGATCACGAGGAACACGGCAGGATGACCTTTAACGATTCACACAAACACGAAAGTAATTTTACCTCGGTGACCATTCAGCCGAATAATTCGGTGATGCTTTCCAACCTTGCCGGGAGTACACTTGGGGTATGGATCTCCCATGGAGAAGGTAAGTTCAGCCTGCCCTACGCGGAAGATCGGTACGATATAGTAGCCAAATATGGCTACGCCGCATACCCCGCCAATCCCAATGGAAGTGATTACAACACGGCCATGATGTGCGACAGTACGGGGAGGCACCTGGTGACCATGCCGCATATAGAGCGATCGATATTTCCATGGAACTGGGCACACTACCCTAAGGACCGGGAAGATCAGATATCTCCATGGATCCAAGCCTTTATCAATGCGCGGAAGTGGATAACGAAGAACTCATAACTACTTGAATTTTAATATCCGCCCGTCTTTTCCTATTTTGCAATAATCGTTCAGCAACTTCTTATGCAAAATATCACTCGTTTATTCGAATTCGCTTATTACCAACTCGAAAACTACAACCTGGACAAAGCCCTGGTAACCAAATACGATGGGAAGTGGGTGGTCACTTCGAGCCAGGAATTTGTGGATAAATCCAATGCAGTAAGCAGGGCCTTGCTGCGAATGGGGGTTAAGGCCAATGATAAGATTGCCGTGATCTCCATGACCAATCGGACAGAATGGAACATCATGGACATTGGTGTACTTCAGGTCGGCGCCCAGAATGTTCCGATCTACCCTACCATATCTGAAGAAGATTACGCCTATATCCTAAACCATTCCGAATCCACATACGTGTTTGTGTCCTGCGAGGAAGTCTATCAGAAGGTTAAAGCTGTGCGGGACCAGATCCCTTCCCTTAAAGAAGTGTACTCCTTTGATAAGCTTTCGGATTGTAAGCACTGGGGAGAGTTATTGGAATTGGGTGCTGACGACAGCAACCAGTCCGAAGTCGAGGCGAGGAAGGATGCTGTTCAGCCAGAAGACCTGGCCACTTTGATCTATACCTCCGGGACTACCGGAAGGCCAAAAGGCGTAATGCTTTCTCACTGGAATATCGTTTCCAACACCCTGGCCAGTAAAGAGCGGGTCCCCTTCGAACACGGGGCAAGCTCGCTAAGTTTCTTACCCATTTGCCACATCTTTGAACGGATGGTGATGTACCTCTACCTCTATTGCGGCATCAGTGTGTATTTTGCCGAAGGGCTGGATAAAATAGGGGACAACCTGAAAGAAGTGAAGCCCAATGTGATGACCGTGGTCCCACGGTTGTTGGAGAAGGTATATGACAAGATCATTGCCAGAGGAGCAGAACTCACGGGAATAAAAAAAGGCCTTTTCTTCTGGGCCGTAGAACTGGGGCTTAAATACGAACCCTATGAGGCCAATGGCTGGTGGTACGAAAAGAAACTGGGACTTGCGCGGAAACTCATTTTCAGCAAATGGAAGGAGTCCCTGG
>NZ_CEYNTP010000009.1:0-26828 GCF_982873095.1 Lentiprolixibacter sp.
GCTTTTGCCAGGGATTTGCCCTTAAATCCAGCCCCCCAAACTACTAATGGGCGCCTATTGTCATAATCCACTTTCAGGAAATAATGCCGTTTGATTTCCAGGAAATAATTCTGGGCGTAGTGCTCACTTGTGCGTGAAGTGCGGGTATCATAATCCCTCCAGTAATGCAGGATTTGATCTGAGGGGATACACTTCATGCCTTTTTCATAGAAGCGGAACGTGAGGTCGTAATCTTCGGGATAGCGATCGGGAACAAAGGCACCGCACCTTTCAAGATCTGTACGGGAAACCATCCAACAAGGGGAGGGGATCACACATTCTTTGTAGATCTCACTAAAATTCTCTCCTTTTTCGGTCAGGCCATTGATCCAGCTTTCGTATCGCGCATATCCATCACTAATACCCCTGTCTGAAAAATATTGCACCTGTCCTAAGGCAACGTACCCGTTGCGCTTGGCCAATAAACCTTTCAATAGCTGGCCCAGTTTCTCGGGTACCATGATATCATCAGAATCCATTCTCGTAATGTATGACCCGGTACTTTTTTGGTAAGCAGTTCGCAGGGCATGGATAATCCCGCTACCCGAGTTTCGCAGCAGCGTAATACGATCATCTTTTTGGGCATATTTCATCAGGATGGTTTCACTGGTGTCTGTGGAATGGTCGTTTACAGCGAGAAGCTCCCAGTTGGGGTAGTCCTGAACTAAGATAGATTCCAGGCAGTCTTCCAGGAAGTTTGCGGTGTTTTTGAAAGGCATCAGGATGCTGACCAGGGGATTCTTCATTTTCAGGGCCAGTTCAATCCTTAAAAAATTCTTTCCAAACTACCGTTTTACCTGTTTTGGCGGCGTGCTTTGCCGCTTCGAGGATTTGCATAACCACTAAGTTGTTTTCAGGCGAGGAAACCTCATAGGGGGCCATATCATGCTCTTTTCGAACCACCTGACTTAAAAAGGCAAATGGGTCGTTAACAGAGTAGGGTAGTTCCTTGGCAGTATATTCCACCGGACCCGTTTCTTCGTCTTCCTGAATATGCATTTCCTTTGCGTTTTTGCAGATCACATAGCCTGAAGTGCCATAGACTGCCATGTCCTTCCGGTTATGGGACCAATTCCAGGAGGCCTGGATGATCACTTGCGTTTCCGGGTAGGTCAGGATTATTGTGGCATCATCTTCTACCTCAGGGTACAAGTGGGGCTTTAATTGCTGAGTTACGCAGGTCACCGTTTCCGGTGTCTGTCCCTTGAGCATCCAGGTGGCTATATTGGCCCCGTAACAGCCAAAATCAGTCAGGGCACCACCACCATTCATAACGGGATCAGTTAACCACTCCAGGAATTCGGGGTTGCAACCTATTTCCACAGGGCCGGGATGCCCGGTGGTAAAGACCATTCTCCTTACATTTCCTAATCTCTTTTCCTCATGTAGCATTTTGTAGGCGTCATGAGTGCTTCCGTACCATGAGGTCTCATAGTTCGTGAGGAGGTGGATGTTGTATTTATTGGCCAAACCAATCATTTGCTTGGCGTGCTCATAGTTCACGGCCAATGGTTTTTCTACCATGACATGGATACCCCTGGGGGCACAGAATTGCACTACTTCCAGGTGGTCATATATGGTGTTGAAGGCCGTAACAGCTTCAGGTTTAGTGGCGAGGACCATCTCTTCAAGACTGTTGTACACCAGGTCCATGGAATATCCATGTTGTTTTGCATATCGCAGCGCCAGATCCCGATTGGGTTCAACGATCCCCACAATTTCAATATCGCCCCGGTCTTCCCGTCCCAGTATCCAATGTACGTGGGTATGAATCAAACCAACAACTCCTACCCGAAGGGGCCTGTTTTGTTGTTGACCCTGTCTGAGATGATTGTCAAATTCCCGGTGCACCTCAGCACTCAAATGAAGGGGACAGTACAAAAGAAGACTAAAAAGGACCCTGAATATGCTTTTCAATAACCAACTCATTCTTCTTAGGGTTTAAAGGATAGGGCTTTTGAAATGGCTTGTTCTGTTAAGGGCGCCATCACCTGGTATCCTTTGCTGTTAGGATGCACCCCGTCATACCCCAGGCTTTCCTGCAGTCCGTTGTTTCCGTCTGTCATGGCAGAAAAGTAATCCAGGTAAACCGCATTGGCCCGCCTGGCATAGGCGGCAATCATGGCATTGAGTTTCGGTATTTTTATGTTGGGTTGCATCCCCTTCCTCCAGGGATAGTCATAGGCGGGAAGTACAGACGCCAAAACGACTTGTATTCCATTGCTTTGCGCCAGTTCTGTCATGGATATGATATTGTCCATAATCTGTTCCAGGGAGGTGGGGCCTGTGTTGCCGGCGATATCGTTAGTGCCTGCCAGCAGGACTACAACTTCGGGGTCCAGTGCGAGTACGTCCTGGCGAAAACGCAACAGCATTTGGGGTGTGGTTTGCCCGCCAATACCGCGATTTACATAGGGCTTGCCTTCAAAAAATTGCGGGAAATGGCTCAGCCATCCTATCGTGATGGAATTCCCCATAAATACAATCCGATTTTCCCCTTCCGCAGGAGCCTCCAATTGGGCGTTGGCCTCCTGGAAATGCCCAAGGTCTGCCCAATCCTGGGCCTGGGTTCCCGTAATATTGAACCATCCTAGAACAAAAGAGAATAATCCGGACATCAATACTTTCCTGCGCTGAACATTGTTAAATAGCCACATAGAACATCAGTACTTGGCGCTCTTACCTTTTGTGAGGGTTCGGTTAATAAAATTACGGATATCTTCATTGGCCTGCTTCAGGTCTTCCCGCCTCAGGTACATCATATGCCCGCTTCGGTATCCCTTAAATTCAAATCGGTCTTTCATCCGGCCACTGGGATCGATCTGCCACATGGTATATTTAGCATTGAAATAGGTGGTGGCCCCATCGTAATACCCTGATTGGATCAGTACATTCAGGTAGGGATTTTGTGCCATCGCCTGCCGCAGGTTGTCACGCGTATTGTCATCTTTATTATCCCAGGGCCGAACAGGGCCAAACATGTTGTACTTGATATCGGTCTTGAATTTAAGCACCTCCTGCAAATAGTAATTGATCGCCGGGGTGAAGCTGTGCAGCCAGGAGGTGATTTCCGAGTTGTAATCGGGCCGTACCCCTGCCAATTGTTTGTCCATGCCCAGGTAGCGACTGTCCAGACGCCCAACGGTATATCCCCCCCGGTCCCTGAGGAGTGCCTTCCAGAAGTAGGAAGTAGGTACGTCCAGGTTGTGATCCAGGACCTCCTTTTTGTTAAGACCAGAGTAATAGGCCATTTTCTCCGCTACCTCGTTGCGTTCCGTCTCTGAAATAAAACCGCCTTTGGCAATAGCAGGGATAAGGGTGTTGATCGTATAGGCTTCAGCCTCTGGCAGGATGTCTAGGAGGTCCTTCTGTTGCAGGGCAGGGGGCAGGGCCTTCTGGTGCCAGGCGGCAGCGGTGTAATAGGGGAGGTTCAGGGCACTGCTCACAGGCCCTCCCACACGGATAACTTTATAATCAGCCGGACTTACCATAATTACGCCGTTGAGGTACATCCATTGCTGGTTTTGCAACGCAAGTGACAGTCCCATGACCCGGGTGCCTCCGTAGCTTTCCCCGATGATATATTTTGGGGAACGCCAGCGATTGTGTCGGGTTACAAAAGTATTCAGCCATTCGGCCAGGTATTTGATGTCAGCATTGATGCCGAAGAATTTACTGCGGTCCACTTCTTTTCCAGTTTCCGGGATGGTCCTTGAATATCCAGTGTTAGCTGGGTTGACATATACAATGTCAGTGACATCCAGGACTGAATAAGGGTTTTGTCGTACCCCGTAAGGCTGCACAGGGTACCCTTCATCGTCTATATTCAGGACGCGCGGCCCGGTGTAAGCCAGGTGCATCCAGACCGATCCGGATCCAGGTCCTCCGTTAAATGAAATCAACAAGGGTCGGGAAGGCCGGTCTTTGACATTATTCCTCGTGTAATACGTGTAGTGAAGAGATGCGATGGGCTTACCATGTTCATCCCAAACCGGTTGTGTGCCGGTTTCTGCGGTATACGTAAAGGTGTTTCCATTCACCGTAACACTGTGCTGGGTGGTAACCAGAGTGTCAATAGGGAGTTTGCGTTCCTGGGAAAAGCCAAGCAATATAAAACCAAAGCCGGCTGCAAGGAAGAAGAGAAATTTACGCTGCATGTGTGTAATTTTAGTGAGCTCCTAAAATAAAGAATTTCATGGACGTAAGGGAAGTGAAAGTGGGAAAGAGAAAAAGCAAGAAGGATATTCCGTACATTTAAAAGACGAATTCAAATGTAAGCTGATATGAAACGCAGAGCATTCAACACTGCCCTGGTCAAAGGACTCGGAGGAGCAGCCCTTTTAAGCAATATGCCTTTATCCTGTGCAATGAAGTCAGGGGAAGGAAAAAAGTTAGGTATTGCCCTAGTAGGATTGGGAAGTTACAGTACGTACCAGCTGGCCCCTGCCTTACAGAATACGGAACATTGCTATTTGGCGGGTGTTGTTACCGGTACTCCGGCCAAGGAACTTCGATGGGCCGAGCAGTACGGGATACCGGAAGGCAATATTTACAATTACCAGAATTTTGACAGTATCAAGGAGAATACGGATATCGATATCGTCTATGTGGTATTGCCGAACTTCATGCATGCAGAATTCTCGATTCGGGCAGCCCGGGCCGGGAAACATGTAATTTGCGAAAAACCCATGGCGATGAATGTCAGGGAATGTGACGCCATTATAGCGGCCTGTGATGCCGCCGGAGTGAAACTGGGTATCGGGTATCGCTTGCATTCCGAACCTTACACTCAACAAATAAAGAGCTATGTCAGGGATAAAGCCTTTGGGGAACCCCTGTATGTTTCCGCTGATGCGGCGTATGTTTCCCGGGGTAATCCGGACCAGTGGCGGTTGGATATCAAACGCTCCGGAGGCGGGGCGCTTATGAATATGGGGGTATACTCCATCCAGAGTGCCATCTATGGATGTGGAATGAACCCGGTTGCCGTAACAGCACAGGAATTCAGTACCCGACCCGAGTATTTTAAGGAAACAGATGAGACGGTGACAGCGCAGTTTGAATTTCCAAATGGCGTTGTGGGGAATGTCATGACTTCGCACAATGCCAGTGCCAATCGTCTTTATGTTTCCTGCACCCAAGGCTGGATGGAGCTGCAACCGGCCAACTCCTATGGGCCGTTACGGGGAACTACTTCTAAGGGCCCTATCTCCTTTTCCCATGAAAGCCAGCAGAAACTTCAAATGGACGACTTTGCCTTGCATATTCTGAACGGAACCCCAAACAGGGCCCCGGGGGCCATGGGGAAACGGGATATGATCATCGTTGAGGCTATCTACCAATCCATTGCCAATAATGGGGAGAAAGTGGCTCTGGAACTAGGAAATATGGGGTTGGTGTAGGGTAAACGATGTCCTGATCTTTCAGGGGTGAAAAAGATTTGACGGCTCTCCTTCCTTGTCATGGAGCAGCCACATTTCAGCAATTTTGATACTGTCGAAAATACGGAAGTTGGCTGCACGGTTGGTAGCTACCAGTTCCAAAAATTCCTCCTCTTTGTTGCCGTTCCAGACACAGGCCAGTTTCACCCGGTCGCGCAACACCTCGGCCAGGGATTCGCCCAGGAAAAACATCTCTATGGTGGGTATTTCTGCGTACCTGACGGGAATACAATCCACCAGTACCTTAAAAATGTTATCAGCTTTACACTTTCGAAGGATCACCTTAGGGTACTGAATGAAGTCCCAGTAATCATACTGACCAGATATGGTCATAACCAGGAATTGCATCTTATTCTTAAATACATAGGTACTCTTCATCCTATTCTTGTCGAATGAACGCTGCTTATTAATCGGAAAGTAATTCGGGGGGAGGTTGTTTGTTATCTAAGGTAATAAATATTTTTAAAATATTTAGGCAAAAACGTTAAAATGTTAAAATATCTTTACTAAAACTGCGATATAAGTAATAATTATATCAGTATAAGATAATCTTATTGCTATTTTCTTAAAGTGGATTTACGAAATTAAGGTTGTTAAATTCGGGTTTCCATGGTTCTCGCGAATCCGTAGGAGGCCTGTTCTAGTAGAATGCCTGTAATAGTCAGTTAAAACCTTTCAAAAACCCCCAGCCCAAAAAGGGCGTAGTCATATTTCACCGGATCTTCCGGGTCAAGCTTACGCAGACTGCGATCGAGCTCCATAACCGCTTTAGCATCATTCTGTTTTCGCTGCAACAAACGGAGTTTTCGCGCTACTTTGCCCGAATGTACATCCAGGGGACAGGAGAGCTGGGCGGGTCTTACGTTATGCCACAGGCCGAAGTCAACCCCGCCTTCGTCTTTCCGGACCATCCACCTCAGGAACATATTGATGCGCTTGGCAGCAGACCCTTTTGAGGGATCCGAAATGTGTTTGGTGCTTCGTGCCGGGTGTGGCAGTTCAAAGAAGTGTGCTTTCAGGGCGGTAATGGCCTCCTGCAGGTGGTCCTTGTCTGAATACTGATTGAATATACCTTCCAGGCCCTGGCGGTTCCGATAAAGGTTTCTAAGGGCTTTTATGAAGTATTTCAGATCCGTTGCATTAAAGGTGCGGTGCACAAACGAGGAAAGGGGTTCAAGGTCCTGCTCAGAATGCCCCATTACGAACGCATAAGGGGCCAGGTCCATCAGCTCCATCAGCCGGGAAGCATTCTGGATGATGCTCTTTCGATTTCCCCAGGCAATAGTGGCGGTCAGGAACCCACTGATCTCGATATCTTCTTTACGACTGAATCTATGGGGGATGCAAACAGGGTCTGTTTCCAGGAATTCCGGAGTGTTATATTGTGCGACCTTGACATCCAGAAACTCTTTTAATTCTTGCCGGGTCATATCGCTGGTACAACCATATTAAGGGATGATTTGACCATCAACCATTACAAGCTTGCGATCGGCCATCTCGGCCAACTCTTCATTATGGGTGACGATGACAAAGGTTTGCCCCATCTCATCCCGCAGCTGGAAGAATAATTTGTGCAAGCGGTCTGCGCTTTCGGAGTCCAGGTTCCCGCTGGGCTCATCTGCCAGGATCACAGAAGGTTCATTGATAAGCGCCCGGGCCACAGCAACCCGCTGTTGTTCTCCCCCTGATAGGGCCTGCGGCTTGTGCTGGATCCTGTGCCCTAATCCCAGGTACTCCAGAAGTTGCGCACCCCTTTCCTCTGCTTCTGACTTGCCTGTGCCCTTGATAAAAGCAGGGATGCATACATTTTCAAGTGCCGTAAATTCAGGTAACAGCTGGTGAAATTGAAAAATAAACCCGATATGTTCATTGCGAAAGCGAGCCAGTTCCCGGTCCTTCAGTTTGTTGACATCCGTTTCGTTTATGATCAACTTGCTGCTTTGAGGATTCGATTGCACATCCAGTGTACCCAGAATTTGAAGCAGGGTGGTCTTGCCCGCACCAGAAGCCCCTACGATAGAAACAATTTCCCCCTTGTCAATATGCAGGTTTACCCCTTTTAAAACATTCAGGGAACCGAAAGATTTTTCTATATGTTGAGCTGTGATCATGTCTGGAGATGCGCTATGCCGTTATTTTATGTAGGCAAAAGTAATAATATGAGGCCATATATAGCCGGTTTCCTTACAATTTGAAAAAGTAGGCCTGCTGACCGGAATTTTGCATTTAAAAAGGTACCTTCGTAACTATCACAAGCGCCGTTGTGCCTTTTTAAAATATAGCTGCACTATGCCACCGTATAAGAGCCTTGAAGAATATAATATTGAAGTTACCAATGAGGTAAAAGACCGTTACTCTCACATAATAAGCGAGATAGGAGAAGATGTTGATCGCGAGGGATTGATAAAAACACCTGAGCGCGCAGCTAAAGCGATGCTCTTTTTGACCCAGGGATATAAGCAGGATGCCGCCTCGGTGCTCAGGAGTGCCATCTTCAAGGAAACTTATAACGAAATGGTAATCGTTAAGGATATAGAGCTCTATTCCCTATGCGAACATCACATGCTCCCATTTTTTGGAAAGGCCCACATTGCCTACATCCCCAATGGTCAGATTGTTGGCTTGAGCAAACTGCCAAGGGTAGTGGATATTTTTGCGCGAAGACTTCAGGTGCAGGAGCGATTGACTGAGCAAATCCTGGATTGTATCAATGACAACCTCAAGCCCAGCGGTGTTGCCGTGGTGATAGAAGCGGCCCATATGTGCATGATGATGCGGGGGGTCCAGAAACAGAATTCGGTAACGACCACCTCAGGATTCCGGGGTTCTTTTCAGCAACAGGAAACCCGAAACGAATTTCTGAAACTCATCAGCAGTGATCTATCCGGATAATAGCCATTTTAAACTCCAATAGGTACAGGACAGCAGCATGAAAAAGAACCGCAAATGGCAATTTTTGATCCTGGGGCTCTTGCTGGACGGTATTGGCATGCTCTCCTTTGTGATTCCGGGAATTGGAGAGTTCTCAGATGTGATCTGGGCACCTCTGGCAGGTTGGCTAATGACCCGGATGTATCGCGGTAAAACCGGTCAGATTGCTGGTGTAGTGGCTTTTTTGGAAGAATTGATCCCCGGATTCGATTTCGTTCCTTCATTTACCCTTATGTGGCTGTATACCTTTTTATTTAAGGGAAAAAGTACAACTGGAAGCGTTGCAGCTAAGCCGGATTAGTCGTTATTGTTCCGGAACAAAAATCCCAGTCCCATGCGCTGGAGCATCTTCTTTTCAAAACCCCAGAAAAAGCTGAACTGGCCAAAGATCCATCCGAACAATACAAGTAGTACCTGGTAAATAGGAAATATGATGAGGAGTCTCATGGCCCAGTACAGGGCACCGCTCCACCAGGCATCGGGAAAATTAGCCCTGTCCAAACCCACCCAGGCCAGAAAAGGCTTGGCTACATAAACAGAAGCTGAGCCTGTTATGGCGAATACTATAAATATGATGATCAGTTGAAAATTGGAGTCGATGCCCCACCTCTTCTTAAGCTTTTCCATAGCACTCAAATCGAGGGCCAAAGATATCATTTATATCCTGGGAATAAAAGGCCCCAACCGCTGGCCGTACTTTCGCTGGAAATAAATGAAATAGTTGTACAGCTTGTAATTCACTTCATAGCCGTAATCAACAAGAGGGTCATAATTGATCTGCAACTCATACAATAGGGGATCGTACCTCCTGGGCCATATTACTCTGTTGTTCCACTCAGTTACATACAGCCGGTTCCTGGTTTCTAAAAAGGATTGGGTATAATATCCCCTAGGACGGGCCATGGTCCTCAGCCAGTAATCAAATCCGGGTTCGATGATAATAATTTCATAATTGGATTCCGGATCAGAAATCTCAACGGTATCCGCTTCCTGTTGCTTAAACACCTGGGATTCTTCCGGACTTATCCCAAGGGATTTTTGTGAACTTCCACATCCTTCAAACAATAACATAGCCCCTGCGATTAACAGTGCAATAGAGGTAAGCCTTTTCATGATGGCAACACTAATTTTGTAACTTATTAAGGTACAAAAAACCACCGGAAACTACCGGTGGTTCTCTAGAATATTGGATGCTGTTAAGGTCATTTCCCGAATAATCCTCCGAGGAGTCCTCCAACTCCACCTTTCTTTTTAGAACCTCCCATGACCATACCGGCCACATCATCGAGAACACTGCCGTCTCCGTCAGCATCGAGGAGGGTAGTGATCAGGCTTTGATTTTGTTCAGGTTGCCCGCCTAGCATAGATCCCAGAAGGTTGTTCATCACAGAAGAATCTTTGACCTGACTTTGCCGGGTTTGTTTGCCAAGAAAGCCCATGACCACAGGTGCCGCTATTTTCAGGATTTGCCCTATGCTTCCTGCATCTACTCCTGATTTCTGACTAAGAGCAGCTTCCACGTTTGCCTGTTTATTGCCGAAAACATGCCCGAGGATACCTGCGCCATCATCCAGGACTCCTTTGTCCACACCACCTCCAAAGAGGCCTCCCAGATCGTCCAGGATACTGCCATCGTGCTTGTTGGAAAGCGCATTGAGTAAGCCATCCGCGCCCTGAGGAGTTGATGCATTTTTCTTCATGGCCCCAAGCAGCAAAGGCATCGCCATGCCGAGGACATCTGCAGTTTTATTTTCGGGCTGACCGGTTTCGCCGGCAACACCGCTAATTAATTGTTTCCCTGCCGGGCTGTTCAAAAGGTCTAATAATCCAGACATATGTTTAAAATTAAATTAGATTAATCATTTTATATTGGGTAAAGTACAACATTCTGAACTCTTGTAAAAAATTGTTTGTCAATTCTTTAGTAGCTCAGTGATCTGGGCAGCCAGTTCGGTTCCAATCCTGTCCTGGGCCTCCCCGGTAGCAGCTCCTATGTGGGGTGACAGGGATATATTGGGGTGCATCAACACCTTGATCTCAGGTGTGGGTTCTGACTCAAAGACGTCCAGCCCTGCAAAACTGACCTTACCACTTTCAAGGGCATCAATCAGGGCGACTTCATCAATTACACCGCCACGAGCAGCATTGACTAGCCCGGTACCATCTTTCATCAGTTCAAATTCGGAACGTCCGATAATATATTCCTTTTGTGCAGGAACGTGCAAGCTTATGAAATCAGCTTTGGCCAGCACCTCTTGTTTCGACATGCTCTTAAAAGAAAAATCAACTTTTTGACCATCATAAAAGGAGAGTTCAATGTCTGCCTGCTCAATAAAAGGATCGTGATAGATAACTTCCATGCCAATCCCCAGTCCAATTCGGGCTGTTGCCCTTCCTATCCTTCCAAAGCCGATAATGCCGAGCGTTTTGCCTCGTAATTCGGTCCCCTTGGCGTAAGACTTTTTGAGCTTTTTAAAAGTTTTATCGCCTTCCAGGGGCATATTCCGGTTAGCATCGTAAAGGAAACGAACTCCTCCGAACATATGGGCAAATACCAATTCAGCGACTGATTCTGAAGAGGCGGCCGGCGTATTGATCACATGCAGCCCTTTGTCCCGGGCGTATTGGACATCGATATTGTCCATACCCACGCCCCCGCGGCCAATCAACTTAAGGCCGGGACAGGCGTCTATGAGTTCTTTACGCACCTGTGTGGCACTGCGTACCAGCAGTCCGGTAACATCATTCTCATTAATGTAATTGATAAGTTGTTCCTGGGCCACATTTGTGGTCAGGACTTCAAAACCAGCAGCTTCCAAAGCATCGATTCCGCTTTGAGATAGCCCGTCGTTGGCAAGTATTTTCATGAAATATGATAAATTTTAATTTTCAGATCAGGCTTTGCGCTCTAATTCACTCATTATGTCTACCAATACCCCAACGCTCTCCAGAGTAAGGGCATTATACATGGATGCGCGGTATCCACCCACGGAGCGGTGACCATTGAGCCCGTTTATTCCGGCTTCCTTCCACATGGCGTCAAAAGTCTCTTTGAGTCTATCTTCTGCAAGGGTAAAGGTGGCGTTCATCGTAGAACGGTCCTCTGGCTTGGCATAGCCATTAAACAGCGGATTTAGGTCGATCTCGGAGTAGATCAGCTTAGCTTTCTTTTCGTTTATCTCTTCAATGGCAGGGATGCCTCCCATTTCTTTAAGCCATCTCAGTGTGAGCATAGAGACATATACCGCAAATACCGAAGGGGTATTGAACATGCTGTCTTTGTTTATATGAACCTGATAGCTGAGCATCGAGGGTATTTTTCTGCTAACCTTGCCCAGCAGGTCTTCTTTCACCACCACAAGTGTTGTCCCGGCCGGACCCATGTTCTTCTGGGCCCCCGCGTAGATCAGGTCGAACCTGGAAAAATCCAGCTGCCTGGAAAAAATATCTGAACTCATGTCGCATACCAGCGGGGCCGAGGTTTCCGGAAATTCTTTTATCTGCGTCCCAAAAATTGTATTGTTTGAAGTCAGGTGCAGGTAATCCAGACCCTTTGGGATGCCATAGCCTTTGGGTATGTAATTGAAATTCTTATCCTTGGACGAGGCCACTTCAACCACCTCCCCCAGCAATTGTGCCTCCTTGATCGCTTTGCTGCTCCAGGTTCCCGTGTTTACGTACCCTGCTTTAGTTTCAAGGAGGTTATAGGGCACCATCAAAAATTCAAGACTGGCACCACCCTGGAGGAATAGGGCCTGATACCCCTTGCCTTCCAATCCAAGTAGTTCCAGGGCAAGGGACCTGGCCTCTTCCATTACCGCCACAAAGTCTTTACTTCGGTGGGAGATTTCTATGAGGGATAGTCCGATGCCATTAAATTCCACTACGGCTTCGGATGCTTTTTTCATGACTTCCTGAGGCAGTATACAGGGGCCAGCACTAAAATTGTGTTTTTTCATTTTGGGTTTTTTGAAGTAGTGTGTAAAGGTCTTAATTTATGGGCAAATCCTGGTAAATATTACGTTATCTTTTTAACAGGAATTCAACAGTATCGATACCGTCTGCGTAATCGCTGAGTGCAGGAAACTGAGTTTGCCCAAACGGAACTTCGTCTTCCCGGAATCCTTCAGCAACAATACACTGCAGCTGATCCTCGTCGGCCTTAAGTTTGTCTTTTAACGAGTCCTTATTCTCATAAAATTCATAAAAAAGCGTACCTATGGGAGAGGCATAGCCCGGGTCTTCCTTTAGGGTGAGGAACCCATTATCCAGGAAATCAAACTCGCTCATCAGATAGATGGCTTTGTTGTAATCGTAATTGTTTTGGTATTTCTGTTCCTCAATAATGTTTTTAAAGCCTTGGAGCCCGTCAAATAGCAAATCAAAAGAATAGCCTTTGGGAACAAATACCTTTGACACGCTGCGACAACCCAGGCCATAGTACTGGAAGATATCCCGCCCGAGGGCCTCGAGTGTTTTCCCCGATTCCCTGCCTGTAAGAACGGCCACCGAATTTCTGTTTTTTCTGATAATGCTGGGTTTGCTGCGGAAATAATATTCAAAATAACGGGCCGTGTTGTTACTGCCGGTAGCAATGACGCTGTCAAATCCTTTGAGGCGCTCCTCTTCAAAACGTACCATTTCTTTCATCCCAGGGACAAGCAGGTCCAGGATGTCTACCACTGCAGGCAAGAGCACGTTATCATTGGAGGATAGTTTTACCATTGCAGTATTGCCTGTAGTTATCACTGATAACAGATCGTGGAACCCCACCAGCGGAATGTTTCCTGCAAGTATAAGGGCAACCTTTTGGTTTCCATTATCCGGCAGTTCATAAGGTGCTATCCAACTACCTAGTGCTTTTTCTTTCAGGCAATCTCCCCATGCTTTCAACGAAAAAAGTATCTGTTCCCTGGTAAACCAGCCATTTCTATGCCCTGCCAGTTCCACAGCCTTCTGTAGTTTTTGAAATAACGGGCCTTCAGGGAGTACTTCTCCTTTTTCATGGAGTGCTGAGAATTCCCTGAAAAGGGCACCCAGCTTAACAAAAGCTTTTAATCTGTTTTGGAGTGTAGGCATTAAATTTGTTAAAATTATATGCAGCATTTACCTTTGCGCAAAAATAAAGATGCTGAGGTAATTTCAGCTTAAGAAAAGGAAAATTATGGCCATTATTATTACAGACGAATGCATCAACTGTGGTGCCTGCGAACCCGAGTGCCCTAATACGGCTATTTACGAAGGAGCCGATGAATGGCGTTACAGCGATGGAACTTCCCTCGAGGGAGCCGTAGTGCTCCCGGATGGCAAATCCGTAGACGCAGATGCCGTTCAGGAGCCTATCAGTGACGAGTTTTATTACATTGCTCCGGATAAATGTACAGAATGCATGGGCTTTCACGAGGAGCCGCAATGCGCTGCTGTATGTCCTGTTGATTGCTGTGTACCGGACGAGGACAGGGTAGAATCCGAAGAAGAGCTGTTGGCCAAACAACGGTTCATGCACCCGGATTAGATTGCTCTGCGGAGCTAGCCAGCATTACACTTGCAATTTCCTTGAGGAATTTGGAGCATACCACTGCAGTAATACCGTTTTGATCCCTAATGGGATTGTATTCTACGATATCTGCACCTACCAAGGGTGCTTTTATATTTTGTATAATTTCAATGACCTGCCGCGTACTGAAGCCGCCGGGCTCGTAGTGCGATATTCCGGGTGCGAAGGCGGGATCCAGGGCATCAATATCCAGTGAGAGGTAGAGGGGGCCTTTGAACTTTGGTAATTGCTCAGGTTTGTAGCCACGCATTTCCAATAGTTCCACACCAAACCGCCGTGCCTGTGCGCGCTGCTGTGCAGACAAGGTGCGGATACCCACTTGAACAAGTCGGGAGGCCAGTCCGTCCTCCATTATTCGCGCAAAAGGGCAGGCATGGGAATAGGGGTCCCCTTCGAAGCTCTCATACAGGTCTGCGTGGGCATCGATATGCAGGATTTCTACGGGCCCATAATGTCGATGAAAAGCTTTTAGAAGGGGGTAGGTAACAGAGTGATCTCCTCCTAGCGTAATTAAGGGAATCTTCTTATTAAGATGGCGATCTGTAAGTGTTTCAATTTCAAAGTATTCTGAGATTTCGAAATCACCACGGTCGAGGAGAATCTCCGGGCGGATTTCCGTTCCGTTTTCGGCAAAAAAATTAAAGGCATCACTACGGTAGGCTTCACGAATTAGGGGCGGGGCCTGAGCAGGACCTCTTAAATAAGAAGATTTTTCGTCATACAGGATTCCCTGTAGCTGTATTTTATGCATGAATAATAACAGACAATTGGTTCAATAATGTAATGTAAAAACTATATTTGCATCCTCAAAATGAACAGGAGATGAAAGCAGGTATCGTAGGACTTCCTAATGTGGGTAAATCCACGCTTTTTAACTGTCTTTCCAATGCGAAGGCACAGAGCGCCAACTTCCCATTTTGTACTATTGAACCAAACATTGGCGTGGTAAATGTACCTGACCGCAGGTTGGAGAAACTGGAGCAGCTGGTTAAACCGGAAAAGGTAGTGCCTGCTACTGTGGAAATCGTGGACATCGCGGGCCTTGTTAAGGGGGCTAGTAAAGGGGAAGGGCTGGGCAACCAGTTTCTTGCCAACATCAGGGAGACGGATGCCATCCTGCATGTCTTGCGGTGTTTTGATAATGACAACGTCGTCCATGTGGATGGTTCCGTAGATCCCGTACGCGACAAGGAGACCATCGATATTGAACTGCAGCTCAAGGACCTGGAATCTGTTGAAAAACGACTGGACCGCGTGTTGCGCGCCGCACGGACCGGTGACAAGGAAGCCCAGAAGGAGGCTGCTGTACTCGAGCAACTGAAAATACAACTAGAGGCGGGCAACTCTGTCCGGGCGATTACCCTGGAAGAGGAAGACTATTTGGCCTATGTAAAACCATTGCAACTCATCACGGCCAAGCCGGTGATGTATGTTTGCAATGTGGACGAGGCTGCAGCCGTATCAGGAAATGCCTATGTGGAGCAAGTAAAGGCTGCAGTGGCTTCAGAAAAGGCAGAGGTCTTGGTTTTGGCAGTGGCAACCGAGGCAGATATCATGGAACTGGAAACCTATGAGGAGCGTCAGATGTTTTTGGAAGACCTTGGTTTGGATGAACCCGGGGCGTCCAAGCTCATTCGGGCCGCCTACCGCTTGTTAAGTTTGCAGACCTACTTCACTGCCGGGCCAAAGGAAGTAAGGGCATGGACCATTCCTGTTGGGGCCACGGCACCCCAGGCTGCAGGGGTCATCCATACAGATTTTGAAAAGGGATTTATCCGGGCCGAAGTCATATCTTATGACGACTATACCACATTGGGTAGTGAAATCAAAGTCCGGGAAGCGGGAAAAATGAGGGTAGAAGGAAAGGAATATGTGGTGAAGGACGGTGATGTGATGCACTTCCGGTTTAACGTCTAGCAGCTATCCTCACTTGCCGGTTTTTCCGGCTTTGAGCGGATTTCATACTATCAACAATAGACGGGTTTTATTGTTAATTACTTTCCTTTCCTGTCACTTTGAAATCTGCCCTGAAATTTTATATTAGCAAGATAAACCCCAAATTATGGCAGTTACGCAGTATACGGAGGATAACATCAGGTCGCTGGATTGGAAGGAGCACATCCGGATGCGGCCGGGGATGTACATTGGAAAATTAGGGGATGGTTCTTCACAGGATGATGGAATTTACATCTTATTGAAGGAAACCATAGACAACAGCATTGATGAGTTTGTCATGGGGGCTGGTAAAACCATCGAAGTCTCCATTCAGGGAGACCGGGTTACGGTTCGGGACTATGGCAGGGGAATTCCGCTGGGCAAGGTCGTGGATGTAGTCTCCAAAATGAATACGGGAGGCAAATACGATACACGGGCCTTTAAGAAGTCTGTCGGTCTCAATGGAGTGGGGACCAAGGCAGTAAACGCCCTGTCTACTTTTTTCCGGGTAGAGTCTAACAGGGACGGCAAATCAAAAACAGCAGAGTTTTCCCTGGGGGAACTGGTCGAAGAAGATTTGCTGTCCGAAACTTCGAGAAGGAGAGGCACCAAGATCAGTTTTACTCCAGACCCGTCCATATTTAAGCATTACAAGTACAGGAACGAGTATGTGGAACGCATGCTCAGGAATTACGTTTACCTGAATCCCGGGCTCACCATTCTTTTTAACGGAGAGAAATTCCATTCAGAAAATGGTCTGAAGGACCTGCTGGAAGATAATAATAACCTGGAGGATATGCTGTACCCCATTGTGCACCTTAAAGGGGAAGATATTGAAGTGGCTATTACCCACAGCAAAACCCAGTACAGTGAGGAATACCATTCGTTCGTAAACGGTCAGCATACCACACAGGGGGGTACCCATCAGGCTGCCTTCAGGGAAGCCGTTGTAAAAACCCTCAGGGAATTCTACGGTAAAAACTACGACGCCTCAGATATCAGAAAATCCATCATTGCCGCGATTTCGATCAAGGTGATGGAGCCGGTATTTGAAAGTCAGACCAAGACCAAGCTGGGATCCACCGATATGGGAGGCGACCTGCCCACCGTCCGCACCTATGTCAATGACTTTATTGGGAAGCAGCTGGATAATTTCCTGCATAAAAACCCCGAGACAGCAGAACGGATACAGAAAAAGATCGTGCAGGCAGAGAAGGAGCGGAAAGAGCTTTCGGGAATCCGTAAACTGGCCAGAGAGCGTGCCAAGAAGGCGAGCCTTCACAATAAAAAACTTCGGGATTGCCGCATCCACCTGGGGGATATGAAAAACGACCGAAGACTGGAAACTACGTTGTTTATTACCGAGGGGGATTCCGCCTCCGGGTCCATAACCAAGTCCCGTGACGTGAATACCCAGGCAGTTTTCAGCCTAAGGGGGAAGCCATTGAATTCCTATGGCATGACCAAGAAAATCGTTTATGAAAACGAGGAATTCAATCTGTTGCAGGCCGCCCTCAATATTGAGGAATCCATGGAGGACCTCCGGTACAACAATATCGTGATTGCCACCGATGCGGATGTTGACGGGATGCATATTCGTCTGCTCTTAATTACCTTCTTTCTGCAGTTTTTCCCTGAACTCATCAAGGAAAATCACCTGTACATATTGCAAACCCCGCTGTTCAGGGTGCGTAATAAGAAAGAAACCATTTACTGCTACAGCGAAGAAGAAAAGAAGGCAGCCATAGCCAAACTAACAGGCAAGCCCGAAATTACCCGATTCAAAGGTTTGGGTGAAATCTCACCGGATGAGTTTAAACACTTTATCGGGGATGATATCCGACTTGAGCCTGTAATGCTGGATAAGGCAATGTCCATAGAAGAACTGCTTAAGTTTTATATGGGCAAAAACACCCCTGACAGGCAGGAATTCATAATAGACAATCTTAAAGTTGAAGTTGATCTTATAGAAGAAAACCAACTGTAAAACAATAAAATAGATTTCTTTCTCTATGGCAGATAATGATGCGATGAACGAAGCGCAGGAAGAAGAATACGGACATGATCAGGAAACCCTGACGCGGGTTACCGGCATGTACAAGGATTGGTTTTTAGACTATGCTTCCTATGTTATCCTGGAGCGCGCCGTTCCCGCTATTGAAGATGGTTTCAAGCCCGTACAGCGCAGGATAATGCACGCCCTTAAAGAATTGGATGACGGCCGTTACAACAAGGTCGCCAATGTGGTAGGGCACACTATGCAATACCACCCCCATGGGGATGCCTCCATCGCGGACGCCATGGTACAGCTGGGGCAAAAGGACTTATTGATTGACACTCAGGGGAACTGGGGAAATATCCTTACCGGGGACAGCGCTGCTGCTTCGCGTTATATCGAGGCCAGGCTTTCTAAGTTTGCCCTTGATGTGGTGTACAGTCCAAAGATTACGGAATGGCAGCTTTCTTACGATGGCAGGAAAAAGGAGCCGGTTAACCTTCCTGTAAAATTTCCACTTTTGCTGGCGCAGGGCGCTGAAGGCATTGCAGTGGGACTTTCCACGAAAATCATGCCCCATAATTTCAACGAGATCATCGACGCTTCGATCAAACATTTGAAGGGGCAGCGTTTTAAGCTTTTTCCTGATTTTCCAACCGCTGGAATCATTGATATATCCAATTACAACGATGGGATGCGAGGGGGCAAAATCAGGGTCAGGGCGAGAATTTCACAACAGGACAAAAACACCCTGGTTATCTCAGAGATCCCCTATGGCACCAACACCTCCAGCCTGATCGATTCTATCCTTAAGGCCAATGATAAAGGGAAGATCAAAATCAAGCGTATAGAAGACAACACAGCGGCAGAAGTGGAGATTTTGGTACACCTGCCCAGCGGGATTTCCCCGGACAAGACCATTGACGCCCTGTACGCCTTTACCTCCTGTGAGTCATCGATCTCCCCTCTGGGATGTATCATTGAAGATAATAAGCCCGTATTTATGGGGGTTCAGGAGATGCTCAGGCGGTCTACGGACCATACCGTGGAACTGCTTAAGTCTGAGCTGGATATACAGCTGGCCGAATTGGAGGAGCAGTGGCATTTTGCTTCTTTGGAGCGTATATTCATAGAAAACCGTATCTACCGGGATATTGAAGAGGAAGAAACCTGGGAAGGTGTGATCCAGGCGATTGATAAAGGCCTGAAGCCGCACACAAAACATTTGAAACGCGCCGTAACGCAGGAAGATATCGTTCGGCTGACCGAGATCCGGATAAAAAGGATATCCAAATTTGACCTGGAGAAAGCCCAACAGCATATTGAGAGCCTGGAAGACAAAATTGCCGATACCAAATATAACCTTGAAAATCTGGTTGAATTTGCTATTGACTATTTCAAGGACCTGAAAGCGAAATACGGCAAGGGACGCGAACGCAAGTCCGAAATCCGCATCTTTGACGATATAGAGGCCACAAAGGTGGTGATCCGGAATACTAAACTCTATGTAAACCGGGAAGAAGGGTTTATCGGGACTTCCCTCAGGCGCGATGAATATGTTACGGATTGCAGTGATATAGATGATATTATCGTCTTTACCAAAACGGGTCAGATGATGGTGACCAAGGTAGACTCCAAGACCTTTATCGGCAAGAACATTATACATGCGGCAGTCTTTAAAAAGAAGGACAAGCGCACCACCTATAACATGATTTATAAAGATGGCAGGGGAGGGGCGAGCTATGTCAAACGCTTTAATGTAACCAGCATCACACGAGACAAGACCTATGATCTGACTACAGGGAAAAGCGGGTCAGAAGTGCTTTATTTTACCGCAAACCCCAATGGAGAGGCAGAAGTCGTAACCATAAACCTGAGGCAAAAAGGGAATATTAAAAAGCTGAAATGGGATCTTGATTTTGCCGATGTGCTGATCAAAGGACGCGGGTCAAAAGGTAATATTGTCACCAAATATGCGGTGAAAAGAATTGAATTGAAGGAAAAAGGGCTTTCTACCCTGAAACCGCGTAAAATTTGGTTTGATGACACCATTCAGCGCCTTAATGTGGACGACAGGGGGGAGCTGCTCGGGGAATTTACATCAGACGACCGTCTGCTGATTATCAATCAGGAAGGTTTGGTGAAGACCGTTATACCAGAACTCACTATGCGCTTTGATGACAATATCATCGTTCTGGAAAAATGGAACCCTAAAAAGCCGATATGTGCTATTTATTGGGAGGGGGAAAAGGAGCTCTTTTACGTCAAGCGTTTTCTCATTGAGAATCCTGACAAGGAAGAAGTTATCATCACCGGGCATCCTAAATCCTATCTGGAAAAAGTGTTCACGGATTACCGTCCCGTAGCTGAAGTTGTCTTCGTTAAAAAGCGTGGTCAGGAACGCAAAGACAATCTGAAGGTAGACCTGGAAGAATTTATCGCCATTAAGGGCATAACGGCGATGGGGAATCAACTTACCAAAGATAAAGTCCTGGAGATTAATGCACTGGAACCCTTGCCTTACGAAGAGCCGGAGGTGCACGAACCAAAGGATATCGAGGTGGTGGATGAGGAAGATGTAATTCCGGGCCAAAAAGAGAAAAAGCCAAAGGTAGACCCCTCTTCGAATGGAGAGATCCAGGACCCGAACGGGCAAACTACCTTGTTCTAATTATTCTACATTGAAAAAGTTTGTTCAGGAATTCAAGAATTTTGCCGTCAAAGGCAACATGATCGATATGGCCATCGGTATCATTATTGGCACGGCCTTTAATGAGGTGGTCAACACGCTGGTAAAACGGGTGATCATGCCGCCCCTTTCCCTCCTCACCAATAATGTAAGTTTTACCAACCTTAAATGGGTGCTAAAGGAAAAAGTAGGGGAAGGAGAGGAAATATCTATTGGTTATGGAGAGTTGATCGAAGTACTTGTTGATTTTCTGATCATCGCTTTCACCATTTTCTTAGTCATCAAATTCATTAACCGCCTCAGGGATAAAGCCGAAGACCCTAAGAATCAGGAGGAAGTCACCCCGAAAAACATTGCCCTGCTAGCCCGGCTTGAAGAATTGCTGGAAGAGCAAAACGAGATCCTGCGCAACTCCAAAAATTAAGACTTTTCTTTAGCCGCCTTTTCTGCTGCTTCTTCGGGGGTAACATTTTTGCGCATCCGCATATTGAGGAATTCCACCAGCAGTGAAAAGGCAATTGCGAAATACAAATATCCTTTTGGAATTGCTCCGATCTCCTGGTCAAACACCTTGGTATGACTGAGGTGTGCCGCCTCGGCTATCAGCATAAAACCAATCAGGATGAGAAATGCCAACGCCAGCAACTGCATGGAGGGGTGTTTGTTGATAAACACCCGAATGGGATTCGCAAAGATCATCATGATCAGTATGGAAATCACCACGGCAATCACCATTAATACCAGGGCGTCCATTGGCTTGTCTCCTATGCCGTTGGTCATTCCTACAGCAGTTAGAATGGAATCGATGGAAAAAATAAAGTCGATCAGGACGATTTGGAAAATGGCCCTGGAATAACTGGTCAGGTTTTTAGCTTTAATGGCTTCTTCGTCGTGATGAGGAAGTTCAACCTTTTCATGAATTTCCGAAGTGCTCTTGTAAAGCAGGAAAAGACCGCCAAGAAATAAGATTACTGCTTGTCCGCTCACCCCTACGGAGAGCCACTCGGTCTTGATATAATAAAAAGGGTTGCTTAAGCCGATAAGAAAGGAAACCGCAAACAGCAGGATGATCCGTTGAACCATGGCCAGCAGCAATCCGATATTGGTAGCTTTCTTTTGCTGTTTTTGGGGTAGTTTGTTCGCGGCTATGGAGATGAATACGATGTTGTCTATTCCCAGAACTATTTCCAGAAAGGTAAGCGTGAGTAGGGCTACCCAGGCATCCGGGCTGGAGAGGATATCAAACATTACGGATTAATTTTTATTGCAGTTCCTCTGGATTTACGGCTCTCCCCGACAAAACTGTATTCAAATGTATAAGAATTCTCGTCCGTAGACAAAATTTTCATGTGGATGGATTTTTCTTCTGCCTTGCTCCTTGGGTTTAGGTTTTTGACGATGTATTCACAGTCGTTCAGCCACCTGATCGAAGAGGTATCGCTTTTGCCCTCAAAATATTCAATTTGAATTCCTTCATTGCGGACAAAGGTGGTAGTTTTTTCCTCCCCTTCGATTTCCGTGGTAAAAGAAAAAGTCCCGGTCTTATAGTCTTTGCAATTTCGTTCGGGCTGGTAGCAGGAGGCGAGCAATATCAGAAGCGTTGCAGATGGCAAGAATGATCTCATGCCTGCAAAGTAACGAAATGGCAGGGAGAAATCATATCCTGTAGCCTATCCTTGTCCGGGTTTGTAGGTCTTAAAAGTACCATCACCGTAGAAAACAATGATCTTTTCGATTTGTGTGTCAGGAACTGTTTTGACCTTATCTTTTCTTGGGTCAGGGGCAGAGGAGGTTTGAGGTTGTTGCTGAGGGAAACTTCCCTTTCCATTCAACAGCCAGTAGAGGTTTACTTCAGGAAACGTTTTTACTACGCGCATAACAAATTCCAGACTGGGCTTGTTTCGGCCGGAAAGCAAATGTGAAATACTGCTTCGCTGCACTCCGATGCGGTCTGCAAACGAGGAGGCAGATAAGCCGTAATAGCTGAGTAATTCTTCCAGTCGCTCCACAAATGCCGCAGTGTTTACCATTGTAACTCCTTAAGTATTTTCAGATGTTAAAATCGGATGAATTTATCCAAATATGCAGTATAAATATTTAAATTAAAAGTTGTTTTAAAATAATTTAATATACTGATATAGTTATATATAGATAATAAAATTAAAAATTGTTAATCCTACGTATACAATTGTATAGAACACTGGGGTTTCGAACCGCAAAATCTGTATACAAATGTAACAATTTTCGTAACAAATGTAATGTGTCCAGGCCTTACCTTTGTAAAAACTTCAGTTGATAACTATGGCGGGAATTGGTATCGCTCATAACGAATTTAAAGTAGCTGCTTTGAACGGCAGGTACCTGACGCCTGATCAAATTTTACAATTCTATACCAATTACCTGCCTACGGACAATTTTGCGCCTCTGGGGAATTCTGTGGAAGGGCGCCCCATACATGGGGTGACTCTTGGCAAGGGTAAGAAGAAGATCCTTATGTGGTCACAGATGCATGGCAATGAGTCAACTACCACTAAAGCCGTAGCTGATCTTATCTATTTCCTGTTGGAACCCGGGCACCTGGCTGAAGAATTGTTACGCAGTTGTCAGCTGCAGATCATTGGAATGCTCAATCCTGACGGCGCCATCCGGTATACCAGAGAGAATGCAAGGGGTGTTGACCTGAACAGGGATGCGGCTGAGCTGACACAGCCAGAGAGTAAGCTTCTGAGAAAGGCCTACGATTCTTTTTGCCCTGATTATTGCTTTAACCTGCACGATCAGCGAACCATCTACAATGTAGGCGCAAGTCAGGTGCCTGCCACCCTCTCTTTCCTTGCGCCCTCAAGGGACCGCAACCGCGAAATAGATACTTCCCGAGAAATCAGCATGCAAATCATAGCGGCGATAAATAATGCCCTTCAGCAGCAAATCCCCGGGGGGATAGGTCGATATGACGATGCCTTCAATCCCAATTGTATAGGCGATACCCTTCAAATGCTGGGTACGCCTACCATCTTGTTCGAAGCGGGCCACTTCCCCGCTGATTATCAACGTGAAGTTACCCGAGAATATGTCTTTTACGCTTTAATCGAAGCGATTACCACAATAGCCCGTGAAACCTACAGGGAGTTTGATATTGATGCTTATTTTCAAATTCCCGAGAATGAAAAGCGTTATTTTGACATTTTGATCAGAAATGTAGCAGCCATGGGAAAGAATATGGCAATTAAGGAAGATTTGGGACTTATGCTGAAGGAAGAATTACATGAGGGTAAAATTGTTTTTATACCCTATGTGGAGCAGCGGGGGAATTTATCCAAAAAACTGGGACATGCAACGTATGATTACCAGGATCCCCAACAGCGGAAATTTTTGGAGCGTGCTCCTTTTGCAGAATTGCTAAACATTTAGAAAAAAACTAAAAAAAGCACCATATTTTACGTTTTTTTCAGATATCCTCAATTTTCGTTACGTTTATTTTCTTAATTTTTTACTTTTGCCAAAAAGTTTTTTGATATGACGGGAAAAGTAAAACTCGACGAAATAGATCATCAGATCCTGGATATGCTCATTGATAATACGCGAACTCCTTTTACGGATATCGCTAAGAAATTGCTTATTTCAGCAGGGACAGTGCACGTGCGGGTGAAGAAAATGGAGGAAGCAGGTATTATCAAGGGGTCCTCACTTACCTTGGATTATGTGAAGCTGGGGTATTCCTTTATTGCCTATGTGGGCATATTTCTTGAAAAAACACACCAGACAAAGTTCGTACTGGAACGCCTTACAGAAATACCAAACGTAACTGTAGCCCATATCACCACAGGGAAGTTCAATATCTTTTGTAAGATTAGGGCTAAGGATACCACCCACGCCAAGAATATCATTTTTAAGATAGACGACATTGAGGGCATCAGCAGGACTGAGACCATGATTTCCCTGGAAGAAAGCATCAATGATAAGAAACGGTTGATGCATACGATCTTCAATGAACTTTAAACCGGAACCTTATCCCTCCATTATTATCTAATGCGGTCAACTGAATTACAAGCCGGAGAATACCATGAATTTTATGAGCCTTATATCAAGGCCCTGGGTGATGTGGAGCTTTTGGATATGTTACAGAAGCAATATGTAAACTTCCCACAGTTCCTCGCCAGTATTCCCCTTGAGAAGTATCCGTATTCCTATGCTGAAGGTAAGTGGACGGTAGCTCAGGTATTGGTTCATATACTGGACGCAGAGCGGGTGTTTCAATACCGTGCACTGCGCTTTGCCCGCAATGATGCCACGGCGCTACCCGGGTTTGACCAGGATGCTTATGTACCTTTTTCAGGTGCGGAACAAATTAGCAAGGAAGCAGTGGTGGAACAATATCTGGCGATTCGCCAAAGCACTATTACCCTGTTTTCATCTTTCGATGATGAAGCACTGATGCGCAAGGGTACTGCCAGCAATGTTAGTATGAGTGTAAGGGCACTGGGATTCTTTTGCTGTGGGCATCAAAAGCACCACAAGCAGATCTTGAAGGACCTTTATTTGTAGTAACGGCTAGTCGCTATCGTCATCCATCTCCTCCTCCATATTGAGTTCTAGCTCGGGTTCCCCGGAGTTTTCCGGTGTTTCGAGCTCCTTCTCCATGGTGTCTTCGAAGTTAGAGATGAAATCTGACAGACTTTTGCTGATCTTTACCAGGTATAAGGTGTCTTCCGTCCTGAGCTCTACAGCCTGAACGAATTCACCCGCACCGTTTCTGAAAGCGATGATGTCTTCGTCGCCATATCCGTCGGGATACGATTCAATCAGCAAAGCTGCTGTTGCGTGATCCAGCTTTTTGTAATCTACCAGAATACGTTTCATGGGTTGACGGTTTTAACTGGTTGGTTTTCCTATAGTGAGTTAACACAATTCTAAGCTAGGAATTTTTTCTTTTGACCAAAAGCATTGAGTTGCCAACACTCAAAAAAAGTAGGTGTAGCTATTAATCTTTGTAGTAAGAAAAGGCTTCCTGGAAGAGCTCCTTGGGAATTTTGTTGTCGATGATGGTGTCGCCTATACGTTTCAGCACTACAAAATTGATACTGCCCCTGGTGTTCTTCTTGTCAAATCTCAACAATTCCACGATCTGGCTCACGTCCTGCTCACTAAAGTCGATCTTTTCAAAGCGTTTGGAAAACTCTGTTTTAATATCCTCTAACTGATGCATTCCAAGCCCGATGGTGCGATTAGACAGATAGGCCTCCAGCACCATGCCAATTGCTATAGCCTCTCCGTGAAGCAGTGGCGGACGCGCATTGTCCTCAAGAGAATACGACTCTATGGCGTGACCAAAAGTATGACCGAAGTTCAGAATTTTCCTGAGGTTTTTTTCTTTTGGATCCTGGCTTACGATATCGTTTTTGATTTTTAACGATTCATAGATATGCTTGTCCAGGTTTTTGTAATCATCCACCTTCTTCAGGGTCGTCCAGTAGCTGCCGCTGGCAATGAGGCCGTGTTTCATCATTTCAGCAAATCCGCTCCTGAGTTGCCGCTCATCAAGGGTTTCCAGATAATCCGGGGCTACCAGGACCATTTCCGGGTTGCTAAATACCCCTATTTGATTTTTTAGTACACCCAGGTCTACCCCTGTTTTACCACCAATAGAAGCATCCACCATCGCCAGCAGGGAGGTGGGAACGTTAATGAATTTTATTCCACGCTTAAAGGTCGAGGCAACAAAACCGCCAAGGTCAGTAATCACACCACCACCGAGGTTGATCAGCAGGCTCCTGCGATCGGCATCCATGTCAGAAAGGCTATTCCAGACCTGCATACAGGTGTCCATATTCTTGTGGATCTCACCGGATTTGATCTGTATGGTCTCGAACTCAAATTTGCCACCCATGTTGGCCCTGAACTCTGGCAGGCAATGCTCGGCGGTATTTTCATCAACCAGGATAAATACCTTGGAGTATTTCTTCTCCTTGAGGTGCAGCCTTAATTTGTAGTAAGCTTCATCTTCGAAGTATATGGTGCCGGAATTCGCGGGTATTGCTTCCATGGATTAATTATTTTAGCATGGCAAAATAAGGGCAATTTTTTTGGATTTGAAACTGGCCTCATCTTTTTATTCATAAATTCTGTCATTATATTTACAAGGCTGATAAATTCACAATAATGAAAGGAATTTTTGAGGATACTGCAACGGCATTTGCATTGAAATCTGACTCTGAGCTGGAACGGGCCTACTTCCTGTTT
>NZ_CEYNTP010000010.1:0-17815 GCF_982873095.1 Lentiprolixibacter sp.
GGGTTAGGAAATATCAGTTTGGTGGATTCCCTGAAAGTTACCTGGCCTTCCGGGAACATGCAGGTGCTAAATAGTATTCAGGCCAATCAGGAGATTACCTTGATCGAGGAGGATGCAACTCAGGCTAAACCCGGCAGAAATGCCCCTTCGATGCTAGCCTCCACTATTGATGAGGAAATGCTGAATGGTTTAACCCATCGCGATCAGACCTCCATCGAGTTTAACCGAAATCCCCTGGTGCCTTATGCCAATACCAATGAAGGTCCCGCCCTGGGCGTGGCGGATGTCAACCGGGACGGTCTGGATGACGTGTTTATCGGAGGAGGAAAAAAACAGCCTTCAATGTTGCTGTTTCAGGACCCCGATGGCAACTTTACCCAACAGCAGGAATCCTTATTTGAAAAGGACGCCACCAGCGAGGATGTAGCCCAGGTATTTTTCGATGCCAATGGGGATGGATGGGTGGATCTATTGGTGGCCAGCGGGGGTAATGAATTTACATCCGGTGTACCCCTACAACCCAGGCTTTACTGGAACAAAAAAGGTAGTTTTAATAAGGACACCCTGCAATTCAAGAATGTTGAACTAAACGCTTCCCAGGTAGCCGCAATCGATTTTGATCAGGACGGGGACCTGGATATTACACTTACATCAGACCTGGTGCCTCATGAATATGGAAAGACACCTCGTCAGTATTTATTTGAAAATGATGGGGACGGGACATTCAGGGATGTAACCGCACTGAAAGTTCCTGGTTTCAATGAAGTGGGAAATGTAAAGGCCTTATGTTGGGCGGATGTGGATGGGAATTCCTATCCGGACTTAATTGTAGCAGGCCACTGGATGCCGCTGACGGTTTTCCTGAATAACGGGGAAACTCTTGAGAAAATGGAGGACAATGGATTAGAAAGTTCACATGGGTGGTGGAACACGGTGAAGGCTGCTGATTTCGACGCAGATGGGGACCTGGATCTTATCGCTGGTAATTTTGGGGAAAACAGTCTTCTGAAAGCCTCTGAGGAATCCCCGTTAACGCTCTACCGGCAGGATTTTGACGATAATGGCTCTGTTGAAACCCTGCTCACCTACTTCAGCGAAGGCAGGGAGACACCTTTAGCCTCTAAAGACGAACTTGTGAAGCAACTGCCCTACCTTAACAAGGAATACCTTTCCTACAACACCTACGCCAAGGCATCCTTAACAGAGGTATTTTCAAACGAAAAACTTAACTCAGCCGAAAAGAAATACGTCTACACTCTGAGCTCCCGCTATTTTGAGAATGATGGCACCGGAAATTTCATTCCCAGTGCACTTCCGAAGATGGCACAGGCCTCTGTAGTTCGGGACATTGCTATCAGAGACCTCAATAAAGACGGGTATTCTGATGTATTTCTGGTGGGAAATTTATACGAGATTAGCACCCAATTGGGTAGGATGGATGCAGGGCATGGTGTACTTTTGCAGAACGACAAGAAAGGAGGATTCCAGTGGGTGAAAGATACAGGATATACCTATTCCGGACCCGCCAGGAATATTAGTACCATTAAGATTAAAAATACGGACTATTGGATCATAGGCATAAATAATGCTCCCGTAGTTATGATAAACATAAACCAGAAATGAACATGAAATCGGGTTACCAAAAGTTATTTTTGGGCATCATCAGCTGTCTTGTTTTGGTTAGTTCCTGTGAGACAGGGCCAAAGGAGAATGCGGACAAGAAACCGGATACAAGCACTTTGTTCAGGCTTCTTCCTCCCCGGGAAACTGGGATCAACTTTATCAATGCCGTTGAAAACCAGAAGGATTTCAACATATTTAAGTACCGGAATTTTTATAACGGCGGTGGTGTAGCCATAGGTGACATCAATAATGATGGGCTTGCGGACATCTACCTGACCGGCAACATGGAACCCAACCGGCTCTATTTAAACAAAGGGGACTTTAAATTCGAAGATATCTCTGAAACCGCAGGGGTCATGGGTAATAAGCCCTGGTCTACCGGTGTGGTCATGGTGGATATTAACGAGGATGGATTGCTGGATATCTACGTCAGTAACGCCGGGAACCTGGAAGGCAATAACCACGATAATGATCTCTACATCAATAATGGCGACCTGACCTTTACAGAAAAAGCGGCAGAGTATAACCTGTCCAAAACCGGGTTTTCCACACATGCTTCCTTCTTTGATTACGACAAGGATGGGGACCTTGATGCCTATATCCTCAACAACAGCAATATCCCTGTGAGCAGTTTGGGGTATGCCGAACAGCGTGAAGTACGTGCACAGGACTGGGAAGGTGTCCCGGACATTTTTAAAGGGGTAGGCGATATGTTATTGCGCAATGATAATGGTAATTTTGTTGATGTCAGTGAAGACGCCGGCATTTACGGAAGCCTTATCGGGTTTGGCCTGGGGGTAATGGTAACCGACATCAATAAGGACCTCTACCCGGACATCTACGTTTCCAATGACTTCTACGAACGCGATTACCTCTACATAAACAATCAGGATGGCACGTTCACAGAGGACATAAAGAATTGGACGTCACACCTGTCATTATCTGCCATGGGAATTGATATGGCGGATATCAACAACGACGGGCATGCTGAAATCTTCATTACTGACATGCTGCCTGAACCCGAAGAGCGCGTAAAATCCGTGATGGAATTTGAAGGATACGATGTTTTCCGGCTCAAACAAAGCAAGGATTTCTATCAACAATATATCCAGAATACCCTGCAATTAAATAACGGCAACGGATCTTTTTCCGAAGTGGCCTATTTCAGTGGGGTGGATGCAACAGACTGGAGCTGGGCCGGCTTGATTTTCGATATGGACAATGACGGGCTGCGTGACATTTTTGTCACCAATGGTATCAACCACGACCTCACTGACCTTGATTTTGTGGACTTCTTTGCCAATGAGATCATCCAGAAAATGGCCCTTACCGGGAGAAAGGAATCCATCGATTCCATTATCGCGAAAATGCCGATCAAGCCCCAACCCAACTACGCCTATCGGAACAATGGGGACATCACCTTTGACAACGCTAATAAAGACTGGGGTTTTGAATTGCCTAGCCTTTCTAACGGGGCGGCCTATGGCGACCTGGATAACGACGGCGACCTGGACCTGGTGGTAAACAATGTGAACATGGAATCCTTTGTTTATGAAAACCTCACAGATGAGCAAAAAGAACACAACTATATCAAACTAAAGTTCGAGGGAACCGGCAAAAACAAATTTGCCATTGGCACCACGGCTTTGTTGTATTATGACGATAATACGGTCTTGCAGGAACTCATGCCGTTCCGTGGTTTCCAGTCATCCATGGATTACGTAATGACCATAGGTTTGGGAAAAACGCAGACCCTGGATTCCATCCGGATCATCTGGCCGGATGACCGTACCCAAAAAATGGAAAATGTACCGGCCAATCAGTTCCTGACATTTACCCATTCAGAAGCGCTTCCCTCCTACATCCCACCAAAACCAGAGAAGGTTATTCCTTTGATACGGGAAATACCAAACAGGCAATTAATAACCCACGAAGAGAACACCTATAATGATTTTGATTATGAAGGCTTGATCTATAACCTGCTTTCCCAGGAGGGCCCGTCCCTGGCTACAGCAGATGTCAATGGGGACGGTCACGAGGATGTTTTCATCGGAGGGGCTAAAGAGCAACCGGGAACCCTTTACCTGCATCAGGGCAATGGGCGATTGAAAACCACAGAACAACGCGCATTTGAGACTGACCGGAACTTTGAAGATACGGCTGCCGCATTTCTCGATGCGGATGGCGATGGGGATATGGATTTAATTGTAGGTAGTGGCGGCAACCAGGTGGGAGATGAAAAGGCCTACAGGGCCCGGCTTTACCTTAATAACGGCATGGGTTCGTTTGAACGTTCGGCAGAACAATTACCTACTACCTTCAAGAATATATCTGTAATTGCTCCTCAGGACTTTGACGGGGACGGGGATCAGGATGTCTTTATCGGCTCCAGGAGTGTTGTGGGTACCTATGGTGTAAATCCGGACCACCTTTTCCTGGAAAATGATGGCAATGGTGTTTTTAACGACGCTACAGAGCGACTTGCTTACGACCTCAAAGACGAGGGCATGGTTACCGATGCCACCTGGACAGATGTGGATGGGGATGGAAAAAAAGACCTGCTCACCGTATCAGAATGGGGCACGCCCAGAATTTATAAAAATTCAGGGCGCAGGTTATCATTTATGGCCTCTTCACTGGACAGCCTGAGCGGCTGGTGGAATGTGGTGGAAGCAGCAGACCTGGATAATGACGGGGACCAGGATTTGATCCTGGGGAATCAGGGGACCAACCTTCACTACAAACCTTCGCCGGATAATCCCATGAAGATATGGATCAACGATTTTGACAACAACGGGACTATTGAACAGATCGTGACCCAGCATTCAGAGGGAAGGGATTACCCCATCCACCAGAAAAAAGAACTCACCAATCAGATGGTGTCCCTTAAAAAACAAAACCTCAAAGCATCAGAATACGCCAGACGGAGTATTGACCAACTCTTTCCCGAGGAGATATTTTCCATGTCTATTGTCAAGGAAGTGGCTTATGCCCAATCTGTAATTGCCATTAATGATGGGAACGGTGCGTTCAGGATCCAGGCCTTACCCAGCAGAGTACAGCTTTCCTGCGTTTGTGGGATCAGCTGTGAAGACCTCAATGGAGATGGCTACCTGGACCTCATCATGGGAGGCAACAATTTTGAGTATAAACCCCAGTTTTCCCGCCTTGATGCAGGTTACGGAAATGTCTTACTGAACGATGGGCAGATGGGCTTCACCTGGCAGGAGTACAACAAAAGCGGGTTCTTTGTGAGAGACGAAATCAAACACCTGGAATCCTTTACAGATAAGAACGGAAAACGTTTCGTTCTGGCTGCCATCAATGATAACAAACCCAAGATTTATGCCCTCGATGAGTAGCAGATTTGTAAGCGTTTTTATTGTATTGCTGGTTATCTTCTCCTGTAAAAAGGAAGGGGAGCTTTTCAAGAACCCCGATCCGGAAACCACGGGAATACATTTCATCAACCAGCTCACGGAGAAAGACGACCTGAATATCCTGGACTACCTGTATTTCTATAATGGAGGAGGTGTGGCCATAGGCGACATCAACGGGGACGAATTGCCAGATATTTTCCTTGCCGGAAATCAGGTGCAGAACCGGCTATATATCAATAAGGGCAACCTGAAGTTCGAGGACATCACCGACTGGGCCCAGGTAGCTGGTAAAAGCACCTGGAACACAGGGGCGGTAATGGGGGACGTCAACGGGGATGGACTGCTTGATATATATGTTTGTGCCGTAGTAGGGCTCAAGGGTTTTACCGGCCATAATGAGCTTTTCATCAACAATGGGAACTCCACATTCACGGAACGTTCTGCCGAATACGGACTTGATTTTGACACCTTCAGCTCCTCAGCGGCATTTCTGGATTACGACCTTGACGGCGACCTGGACCTCTACCTCTTAAACCATGCCGTACATACGGAGGAATCCTTCGGCAGGGTGGATTTACGTTATAAACGTAGTTATCAGACCGGAGATAAATTGCTGCGGAATGATGGGGACACCTTTACCGATGTAAGCGAAGACGCAGGGATCTACGGGGGGATCAATGGCTACGGCCTTGGGGTTGCAGTATCTGATTTCAACCAGGATGGCTATCCGGACATTTATGTAGGCAACGATTTCCATGAAGACGATTACTATTACCTCAACAACGGCGACGGGACCTTTACCGAAAGCCTGAAAGACTATTTTGGCCATACCACCCGTTTTTCGATGGGTAACGACGTTGCCGATATCAACCACGACGGATGGCCCGATATCCTTTCCCTGGACATGCTTCCAGAAAGTGAGCTTGTGCTTAAATCCTCCGAAGGCGATGACAACGTTCAGACCCAGCGTATGCGGATCAACCGCTACGGCTACCACTACCAGTTCACCAGGAACATGCTCAACATCAACAGGCCAGGCACCTATTATGCGGAAACGGCCCTGCAAAGTGGTATTGCGGCAACGGACTGGACCTGGAGTGCCCTTTTCGGGGATTATGACCAGGATGGGGAACAGGACCTTTTTGTTTCCAATGGTATTCCCAAAAGGCCCAACGACCTGGATTTTATAAGGTTTGTATCTGATGAACAGATCAAGAAGAAAATAAGCAATACCAAACTGGTAGATCAGGAAGCCCTCGATATGATGCCCACAGGCGTAGTAAACAACTATTACTTTAAGGGCAAGGGCCCGGCTTTTGAAGACCTTTCGGCATCAGCCATTAAACAGGATACCCTCATCTCCGGGGCTACGGCATATGCTGACCTTGATCTGGATGGGGACCTGGACCTGGTAACCAACAACCTGTTCCGGGAGGCCCGGTTATATATCAATCAAACTGACGATAAAGCCAATTACCTGAAGATTAAATTTCAGCATACGGCCCCCAATACCCAGGGGATAGGGACAAAGGTGTTTTCTTATCACAATGGACAGTTGCAATACAGAGAACTTTATACGGTTAGGGGATTTCAGGCCTCTTCAGAGCCCATACTTCATTTTGGTTATGGGAAAACAGAGGTGGTAGATTCCCTGAAAATTATCTGGCCAGACAAGACCTATCAGACCCTGGCAAATGTACCGGTTAATCAAACCCTGACCCTTAAACCCGGGAATCCCAAACCTTTTGATTACACATCACTCCTGCCCGAAAAAGCAGCTCTCTTTGAAAAAGTTTCGGGAAACCTGGGCATTGATTTTACACATACAGAAGACAATTATGTAGATTTTAACCGTCAGAAATTGATTCCCTATCAAATCTCGGATCGCGGGCCTGCACTTGCTATTGGTGATCTCAACACAGACGGGAAAGAAGATATTTACTTCGGGGGGTCCAAATTTTACCCCTCACAGGTTTTTCTGCAGGGAGACACGACCTATACTTCTATCGAATATGCCGAGATCAAAAACGATTCTGTAATTGAAGAAACCTCGGCGGTAATCGAGGATTTTAACAAAGATGGCAGAGCAGATCTCTTCCTGGGTACAGGAGGTGGCGATTTTTTTAATCAAAGCAGTCCGCTTCTTGACCGCTATTTTGTTCAGAAAGACAGCACCTTTGAGCGCACCTCACTACCCCAATACTACGAGCATGCCTCAGTAGTACAGCCCCATGATATTGATGGGGATGGGGATCTCGACCTCTTTGTGGGGAACTATACGCGTTCCAACGATTTTGGGAAAATCCCCCCCTCCTATCTTCTGCAAAATGACGATGGTGTCTTTACCCTAATAGAAAATGAGGTGTTATCTACCTTGGGGATGATAACAGATGCCAGCTGGACCGACCTGGATGGGGATGGAGAAGAAGAACTGGTGGTCGTAGGGGAATGGATGGCGCCAAGGTTCTTCAGAAATGAGGAGGGTAAGCTTGCCGAGTTAGAGCTGCTCGACAAGTCTGTATCGGGCTTATGGCAAACGGTCATTGCACATGACATAGATGGCGATGGTGACCAGGACCTGCTCCTTGGAAACTGGGGAAGCAATTCCAAATTCAAGGCCTCAGAGAAATATCCCTTGAGGATGTACTATGGCGATTTTGACGCTAATGGCAGTACAGAAACCCTTGTTACCCTTCCGAAAAATGGTAATTACTATCCCCTGGAAGGACTGGATGGCCTCTCGGGACAATTGGAAAGCCTGAGAAAAAAGTTCAACAACTATCGTTCTATGGCTGGCAAAACCATCGAAGAGATCCTTGAACCCGAGCAACTCCGGAAAGGAAAACGCTATGAAGTAAATGAACTCAGGTCAGGTATCCTGGAGAATGTTGAGGGCAGTTTTCACTTTGTACCCTTCGAACCTGAGCTGCAGCTTGCTCCCATTACCGCCTTCCTGGCCTTTGATTTCGATCAGGACGGCCGGCAGGAAGTCCTGGCAGGTGGTAACTATTTTGGCGTGAAGCCTTATCACGGCCGCTTCGGATCCTTTCCCGGAGCTATGATTGCCGGTAAAAATGACGTAATTTTGGGCCATGAGATGGGGATGGACCTGTCCCAGAAATCTGTCCGGCATCTCAGCCTGATTCGCTTGCAAGGAAAACCTTATGTATTGGTTACCTACAACAACGAGAAGGCAGAAGTATATCAAATAACAAATCAAAATTGATCTGATATGAAAAAATTGAGTTTATGGATCCTGCTTGCACTGCTGGTCGCTTGTGAAACTGAGCAGGAACCCATTGTCGTATCGGAAGAAGCCCTGCATAGTGCAGTTGACCAGGTGACAGACATCATGGTCCACGATATTTTCTCTCCCCCTGTAGCGAGCAGGATCTACGCCTACCCGAACATTGCAGCCTATGAAATTGTAGCCCTGAACAATGACGATTATAATTCCCTTGCGGGTCAGGCGCGGGACCTAACCCCCATTCCACAACCGGAAGCGGGTACCTCAGTGAATTATCCCCTGGCCGCACTGATCGCTCATATGGATGTTAGCCGGAGGTTGATATTTTCAGAAGACAAGATCAAAACGTTCCGTGACAGCCTTTACGGAATTTGGGAAGCCCAGAACAGAAAAGAGTTTAATGCCTCCAGGGATTATGGCCTGGCAGTAGCTGAGCATATCGCCGCCTGGATGGACCAGGACAACTACAAACAAACGCGGACCATGCCTAAGTTCACGGTAGACACAGACGATCCTTCGCGTTGGCAACCTACCCCGCCAGCTTACATGGATGGGATTGAACCGCACTGGAATAAGATCAGGCCTTTCGTGATCGATTCGGCAGGGCAATTCAAGCCTGAGCCACCGCCTCCTTTTTCCATGGAAGAAGGATCCGACTTTTACAAAGAGGTACGGGAAGTGTACGACATCAGTAACGAAATCACAGAAAAGGGAGATAGCTCAGAGGAAATCGAAATTGCACAGTTCTGGGATTGTAACCCCTATGTTTCCGTAACGCGCGGTCACCTGATGTTTGCCACTAAAAAAATTACCCCAGGGGCACACTGGATTGGCATCGTGAAGATCGCTACCAGGAAAGCAAATAACAATTTTGACGACACGCTCTATGCCTATACCAAGACATCAATTGCGATTGCCGATGCATTTATCAGCTGCTGGGATGAAAAATACAGGAGCAATCTGATACGGCCCGAGACCCTGATCAACCAGCACTTTGACGACAACTGGAAACCGGTGTTGCAGACTCCACCTTTTCCGGAATATACCAGTGGCCATAGTGTGGTTTCGGGTGCTGCAGCAATTGCCCTTACTGATATATTTGGAGATAATTTTGCCTTTGATGACGATACCGAGATCCGTTACGGACTTCCGGTGAGAAGTTTTAATTCGTTCAATGAAGCAGCGGATGAAGCCGCCATAAGCAGAATGTATGGTGGCATTCACTACAGGACCGCTGTGGAAATTGGCGTGAAACAAGGCCGTGATCTTGGAAAATTTGTCATCGATAACCTGAACATGAAAAACAAGTCAGCCCTGGCTTCAAATTAATGCTATGAAAAAGTTTGGACTCCTGGCAGGAACCGCATTGGTTCTGGCATTACTCTGGTATTTGTTTTTATATCCGGCAGACTACAGGGTACGTATGCAGGTGAAAACCTTTCCTGGTACTATTGCGCAAACCCTGAAACTCTGGGATTCTACCCTCCCCAACGCAGAACTTACCAAAAAGGAGGGACTGCTTAATTTTACACAGGAACTTGTTTTTGGTGATTCTGTTCATGTGTACCAATGGGAAATTCACCCGGTACACGACTCCCTTTCTGAGATTTATGTATACGCAAAGGACAAACAGCACAGCCTGAAAAATAAATTCACCGTTCCTTTTTCGGAAACCGGGTTCGAAAAGCGTACAGAAGAAACCCTGCTGGATTTTTTGAGCAGCCTGGATGAACATATCAAAAGCTTCCAGGTTAACGTCCTGGGGGAAAGTGAATTTCCAGGAAAGTACTGTGCATGTACCCAGCTGCGCACTACACAGTTTGGGAAAGCAGATGGGATGATGCGGGATTATCCCTTCCTCAGCAGTGTCCTCGTGAACAACGGCCTTCAACTTGATGGCCCGCCCATTGTACAACTTACCAAATGGGACCGAGAAAACGACCAGATCGAATACAACTTTTGCTTTCCCATCATACAGCAGGCTTCCCTTCCGTTTATCAAGGAAATTCAATATCTTGAATTAGCACCAAAAAAGGCGCTAAAAGCCGAATACAATGGGAATTACCTCACTTCGGACCGTGCCTGGTATGCCCTGTTGGATTATGCCGAAAAAAACAATTTGAAGGTAGCAGGCCTGCCCATAGAGGTCTTTTACAACAACCCCACAATGGGTGGGGATGCCCTGCAATGGAAAGCAGAAATCTATATGCCCCTGGAAGATGCGTTATAGCCTCTTTGTAGCTTTATTACCAGTGCTGATGATGATGTGTGCTCAGTATGGGAAGCTCACCCTTATTGCAGACCTTCCAAAGAAGCTCAATGAAACTTCAGGCATGGTCACAGTAGACGGAGAAGCCCTCTGGCTCATAGAGGATAGCGGCAATGCCGACAAGATCTATAAAGTTGATCTTTCCGGGAAACTGCTAAGGGTTTTAAAGGTGAAAGATGCCAGGAACAAGGACTGGGAGGCATTAGCCCAGGACCCTTCAGGGAATTTGTATATCGGTGATTTTGGCAACAATGACAACGAACGCGAAGACCTCGTGGTTTATAAAACCCCGGATCCGGACAAGGAAAAGGGGGACAAAATCGATTCTGAAGCCATTCATTTCAAATACCCGGAACAGAAAAAATTCCCCCCGAAAAGAAAAGATTTCCTTTACAATGCGGAAGCCCTGTTTTATTTGAATGGGTTTCTATATATCGTCAATAAAGACATGACACGCCCTTTTGTAGGAGAAGCCAGGATCTACCGGGTACCGGCAATTCCAGGAAAATACAAGGCAGAGCTCGTCGGGGTGATCCCTACCTGTGACGACTCACGCAGATGTACCATTACCGGGGCAGATATTTCCCCGGATGGGAAAACATTGGTGATGTTGAGTTATGGCCAACTTTGGGTAGTAAAGGATTTTAAAGGTGATGACTTTACATCAGGTACTATTCAACAGATAGATCTGGGAGCAAGCACACAATTGGAAGCGGTTTCCTTCAAAGATAACCAGACCTTGCTCCTGTCTGATGAATGGAGCGGGGGTTCCGGGATGAATTTGTATACCTATACGCTGAACTAAAAACCAAATCCTATTGCAAAGGCAAACCTCAGCCCGTCTTCACTATTGAAAAGGGAGATACTCCCCCCAATAAGATCTGCAGCGTTGATAAAGAAACCTCCCCCTACAGAAGTATTCCACTGCTCATCGTTAAAGGAGGGATTCAGAAGTAAATCGTCATCCACCCAGACCCGGCCAACATCAAAACCGCCAAATAATCCGGTTTCAATGGGGAATACCCCCGTCTTTTTTCTGCCGAAATTCCATCTCAGGTCCGAGCTTTGATAAAAAGCATTCTTTCCGGTGAAGCGCTGGAATCGATATCCCCTTAGCCCATCGTTACCCCCAATACTGGCCGCCTGGTAAAATTCGAAATCGTCACTAAAATTGAGATGTGCCCTGGACCGTGTTGCAAAAACAAGGTCCCCGGAGGGCACCAGGCGATACGCAACATCCAGTGAAGGGATGAAATAGGCAAATCCGTTGGAGTTGTCCAGGTTGTGCGTATACCCGAATCGCATCATAAACTTCATCCCCAGGGTTGGGAAGGCGGGGTTGTCACTGTTTTGGAAAACATAGGACGCTTCTGTATTGATAAAGGAATTCTTGTTATCCGAAGGAAAAGCTGCTGTGTAGGTTTCAATAAACCGCCCTGCGGTTTCTTCCACTTCAAAGGATTGATAGTTGACCCCAATATTAAGAATTCCGCCGTGTTCACCGCGGTGAACCAGTCCTGTTCCAAAACTCAGAGTACCCAGCTTAACACGATTGTAATCCAGGTTAAAATTATCATCATCTTCGGCATTTGGGTTTATGGTAGAATTACCATAACCGAAGAAGTTCCTGGCAAAATTCGGACTGGTAAATTCTGCCCCGAATGTAAGGTTCCAGGAACCCAGGACATTGGCAAATTCACCCTTATAAGACAACTCAAATCCACTTGTAGCAGTGTAGAAAAAGCTGCTAATGATGTGCTGAGAAGTAAACGGATTGCGCTCAAATCCATTCTTAGTAAAAGTATTGGTGAGTCCTACTTTTAAGCCATCATCCGGATTCCCTCCTATGCCCGGGATGAGCACATTGGAGTTAAACCTGGGCTTTTTATAATCATAATTATTGGTTTCATAATCGTTCCGTATATGCTTTGTCCCCTTACTGGTTGTAAATATATTGGGCTTGTTCCTGAAATCGTAGATGTGTACTTTCCGCCCGTTCCTTACCTCATATTCATCCTTATTCTGCCCCCCTATCAAACGTATTTTGATCAGGCCATCTCCCTTGCCGTCCACATAAAAGTGGTCATCATCATCCAGGGCGTAAATCCAAATCTCCCTGGTGCTTTCACGATTGTACACCCGGTCATGGATCACGTCAGCCTTCTCACCATCCTTGATGCGATAGCCTACCACCCTGGTTTCCCCACCAGGCATGCGGGTCACATCGAACCAATCGTCCTTATCGGTTCCTGTTACAACAGCATATTTATTCACTACATCAGCATACCTGCCGGCAATGTCGATAATATTGGCCCTTCGCCCTTTTAATTTTTGTTTGATGTCTTCAAGGGAAGCATCCTGAACTTCCCCAGGTACTTTTTGGAATGCGGTTTCAATTACCACATCAGTTAAGTGCTCCTGAATAAAAGCAGCCTCTTCCAACCATACAGATTTGCCTGAATTACCCACAAGTGCAACGTCCAGCGGATAAGGCTCCAGGTTCATCCAATCCACATTTTTCAATTCGTGATCATAGGAATCCAGAAGACGAATTGGCGGAACCAGGGCTGTTGCCAATCCCAATATAAAACCATCATCCATTCGTGAAAATGCCTGGTCCCGGTCGCGCGGTACAGGTCGGTACAAGGTAGTATCCCCTTTTTCAAACAAGGCCCAGCGCCATTGATCCTGATGCCGGTCCCAGTCTCCAATCAGCATATCAAAAACCCGGGCGCGGATATAGGCCTGTTCGTCTACCTTATGTTCCTCGTCTTTTCGCATTTCATCCAGCATGTCATGGGTGCTGATCAGCTCATCGGAATACCCAAAACTTGGATTGTTCCCATGACCATCTGCGGCACGCTCTTCTATCATATAGAGGGCATCCCCGAATTCGTCATTGAACCTGCCAATGGCCTTTTGTTTGGGCACGTAGTAAAGCCTGGGATTGGTGTGATAGATGCCCACTGCATCTGATAACTCCCCCATAGTAAGGAAGGTATAAGGATGGGACGCAGTAAAGACATCCATGACCAGGGCCTCTGTACCGGTATTTTTGAATTCTTCCTTTACAAATTGGTCTTTGAAGGCCACGGCCTGTATGTACCGAACTGCATTTTTCCGAATAGCACGCATTATAAATTCACGCCCTTCAGGATCTTCAAAACGCACAGAATTCGATTGGTTTCCACCCCCTTTGCGTACCGGGGTCAGGCCGCCAAACAAGGTGTCCAGATTTACGGTAGGCACTTCAATTTCCCTGCTGAATTGTGCCCTGTACCTTTCGCCCCATAGCCATTTGTAGAAACCGGATTTATCAGTTTCTGATGCTTCATATACAGCGCTCTTTACTTTTTCCGGAAAGGGGTTGAAAGTAAATTCTTTTTCTTTGTACTTCTCAAAGACAGCGCTTTCATAGACGAGGGTATTATCTGAAGTGTAAAAGCGTACATAGGAAGAGCCGTCAGTAAAGACGTCCAAACGGGCATATCCCTGGGCGCCATAGCTAAACTTACCGTAGCCCACATTTCGGGTGGGATTGATCTTTGACCCGGAACCACTGACGATTTGTTTTAAGTTTTGATCAACCAGGTACTGCAAATTGTGTTCATGTCCGGAAACAAAAACTACTTTATTGTTTTCCCTGGACAAGGTAATGATCCGATCCTTGAATTCTGTATATCGCCTGTGCTGCTGATCTGCCGGAGAAACCCCTCCCGTTTTTCGAACTACGTTTTTGAGTGTTCCCAGGCCGGGTAGCGGGGTTAAATGAGACTTAAAAGAGTATTGCCCGCCATGAGGGCCATTGGTATACATTGGATGGTGGATAGCAACGATGGTAGTCTTCCCCCTGGCCTTTTTAATGAGGCTTCCGTACTCATCAAAGAACCGGTTCCGGCTCCTGATCTCACAATCATCGTTGATGGTAGGGAATTTATCCCATTTGGCCAGATACCACTCGGAATCAACTATAATCAGGACCACCTCCTCACTGATATCTACCTTGGTAATGGGACAACCATTTTCCGGAAGAAAGCTGTCTTTACCCAACAGTTCCTCCACAAATTCTTCCTGCCGCTTTAGCCCCCTGGGTCCATCACTGTACCAGTCGTGATTCCCGGGAATAAATATGGTCCTGCCCTTAAATTTTTCAGATACTTCCGCCTGGGCTTTTAATCTATGTTCCGCCAGGGCCCTTCCTTTTTCCTTTTTCTTGGGTAGTCCATGAGGATAAATATTATCGCCGAGATAGAGTAATGTGCTTTTATCAGGGGCCCGGTCTAAGATCCTCTGCAGGCCCAATAGGGCATCAGATTTAGTTCCCAGTGGAGAATTGCCGGCATCACCAACGAGATAAAAACTGTGTTCAAGTGTTTTGCCGGGATATTTGGAAATCCTGGTCGGTTCTTTGAACTGCGGCTGATAAGTGGCACATCCCACCGCTATCAACAGCAGGAGCAGGCTGTAATGTTTTCTGATCTTCAACGTCAAAATTTCGTAATTTGGATCTTCAATACTATAGTATGTCGGATATACTGGAAAAAACTGAACATTTCGTGGTGGATTTATTGACGCATCAACTGGATCCTAACTACCGCTATCACAACCTCAAACATACCCAACGTGTAGTTAAAAGTACCAAAGAATTATTGAATCACCATGAAATGCCGGACGATGAAAAAGAAGCTCTGATCCTTACGGCCTGGCTCCATGATACCGGTTATACTAAGGGCTCCGAGGACCACGAAAAAAGCAGTTGTGGTATCGCCAGGGAATTTCTTGAAAAAGAGGGGGCAGATCCCAAGCTCATCGCCAAAGTAGAAACCTATATCATGGCTACGAAACGCTACTACCAGCCCGTGTCCCTTCAGGAGGAAATCATCCGGGATGCCGATTGCTCCCATTTTGGCAAAAAGACCTATTGGGAAACGGCGGAAGAACTGAAAGCAGAGTTGGAATTACTCGGCATTGCCCGTTATAACAGTCAGGAATGGCTGGAGGAGAACATCGATTTTTTCCAGGAAGAGCATGAATTCTATACCGATTATGCCAAGGAGCAGTGGCAACCCGGTAAGGATAAAAACCTCAGCAAGCTGATCAAGGAAAAAAAGACAGAAAAGGAAATTGCCAAAAAAGAGAAGCTGAAAGCAAAATATAAGAGGGAAAGCCCGGACCGGGGTATTCAAACCTTGTATCGGGTAACCTTAAAAAACCACCTAACCCTCAGTAATATTGCCGATACCAAGGCCAACATCCTGCTTTCGGTAAATGCAATAATTATTTCATTAGCCTTATCTAATCTGATCCCTAAACTGGATAACCCATCTAATTATTATTTGATCTATCCCACGGTCATCTTTGTAGTTTTTAGTGTAGTATCTATGGTGCTGGCCGTACTGGCTACAAGACCCAATGTTACCCGTGGGAAATTCACCATGGAAGATGTAAAACAAAAGAAGGTGAATCTGCTCTTTTTTGGGAATTTCCATAAGATGAAACTAGATGAATATGAATGGGCGATCTCGGAATTGGTTAAGGATAAAGAGTATATCTACTCCTCCCTTACCAAAGACCTGTATTTCCTGGGATTGGTCCTCAACAAGAAGTACAACATCCTGCGATGGACCTACACCATCTTTATGATCGGAATTATTGTATCTGTGATTTCCTTCGGGATTGCCTTTAAATACTTCGGGCCTGATCGAATCTAACAACTGCGTTAAGCCTCCAATTCCTTAACGAGTTCCTCGTAAGTATAGGTTTTTTCGAGCTCTTTCCCTTTGTGGTAGAGGATTTCTGCACGGATGGCTTTTAGGCCGGAAACGCCCTGTAACCCCTCAAGTTCTACAATCTCGATATTGTTCGTGAAATATCCTTTTGATTTCAGGAAACGTATGTACCGGAGGTACTCCAGTTCGTCTTCCTTTTGCGAATAGACAATAACCATTTTACCGCTTTGGGTAACCCGTTCGTTGGTGCCTTTGATATAGGATTTGTCGATTCTCTTCTTGATAATCTCATACCGGGCATTATAGGTGCCGTCTACATCAAAGCGCTTTTCATCCATCCGGAACCGGATAGAGAGAGAGGTGTTATAAACCAGAATTAAGGAAGCTACATCCAGCTTTACTGGTAATTCGGCCTTCAGATTGTAATAACGGTTTTCCATCTCCACCATGGTCTGTAACTGCCACAGGCGTAAATTATTCAGGAACAATTTATTAAATCTTTTATCCCCGGAGATCGATTCCCCTATATACATATTGTGCTCTACTCCATCGGTCTTATACCGCTCAAAATAATGTGGGAACATCTCCTGTGCGGCAAGCTGTTTTTGATCCAAAACCTCAGCCAATTCCTGGTTGATAAGCATCACACTCTCATCGTAATTCTTGCGATGATCGTAATAGGTTCCCGTACGTTTATCTATTGTGGCCTCATACGCGCTAACCAGTTCCCTTAACTGGTCATCCTGATCTATTAGGTAGCGGAATACTGGCAGAACCTGCTCCTGTATAAAGTTGAATACTGCCTGTTCACTATTGGTGTGCAATACTTCCTTGATGTCATCCACATGGATTTTTACCCGATACATGAGCTCCTCGTAGATGGGTAATTTGTATTTCTCGTATGCGCTTTGAAGGACCTGGTTGATCGCCGTGAGTTGAATCATTAAGTCTCGCTGTATGGCTTCATTCCGGGCCCTGGAAGAGCTCCTGATGTCTACCTGGCCATAAAGAGGATGAACCTTGTCAAAGACGATCTCCTTAAAAGTAGGTTTGTTCCCCTGTAGCTGATCTGTAATAAATTGTTGGGCTTCTTCACGAAATTTCCAGTAAACCGATTCATGTACTGATGTGCATTCGTTTTGGATCACAGCATCAATAAGGTTGGCTTCCTCAATTTTGGATCGTACGACGGCAGAGACAATATAGGGCATTACGTCATCCAGCTTGGTGGCATTTACCCCATTGAGTTCATTCTTTACCGTAGAAACAATTTCCAAAACCCCCAACAGCTCGCCATTCGAGGCAATCGGTGCCAGAATAGCGCTTTTAAATCCCTGCTCATATAAGGGTTTGTAAGGTGCCATACCTTCAGACTGGGTATAGTTTTTGTCAATATCCGGGATGGCGAAATAGGTATTTTGCTTTAAAAGCTTTTCGTAAGAACCCTTGCACAAAGCTTCATCGCAAACCTCTGTTTCCTTATCGTGAAGCAGAAAACTATTCATCTTCTTTCCGTGGACCTTCTTAAAGTAATTTGCCTTAGGATTATACGTCACAAACCCAACCT